>DASSSG010000545.1:0-11024 GCA_035708545.1 Bryobacteraceae bacterium
GAGTTCCGTGCAGCCGCAGACACCGCAGTCACGCTGGGGTATCTCGGCGTGCGTGGTCTGCGGCTGCCGCGTTCCCGCGACATCAACGTGGCGCCGGCGCAGTTGCTGACGGGCACGGCCGTCGGTCTGGACGGCAGGCCAGCGCCGATCGCGTTCTACCGGCGGACCGCTCCGCGCCCGAATCCCGCGTTCGGCCGGATCACAATAGCGGAGAGCGCCGCCGATTCGATTTACCACGGCGGCTTCGTCCAGGTGCAGAAGCGCTACGCGCGGAATTTTCAGTTGCTGGCCTCGTACACATGGTCGAGAGTCATCGATACCAGCCCCAGCCCTGTCGCGGTTGTTCCCGATACTGGGGACGATGCGGCGATCGTGCAGGACACGCTCAATGCCAGACTCGATCGCGCGGTCGGGGATGCCAACATACCACACCGGTTCGTTGGGTCGGTGGTGTGGGATATCTCATATGCGAACCGTTTGCAGCCGCTCGTACGTGCCGTGCTCGGCGACTGGCAGTTATCGTTAATAAACGAAGTCCGCTCGGGCTATCCGTACACGCTGCGAGTCGGCCAGGACGTGATGAACGATGGGAACCCACGAAACGATCGGCCACCTTTCGTGGGGCGCAACACCGAGCGCCTGCCGAACTACGCGACGCTCGATACCCGCGTTTCGAAGTACATCCCTCTGGGGACGGAGCGGCTGCGCCTGCAGCTCATCGGGGAAGCATTCAATCTGATGAACCGAACGAATATCGCCGGCGTGCAGACCGGGTTGTACAACTTCAACGCGGCAACCAACACGTTCACCAGAGCGCTGAACTTCCGCTATGCGAGCTCCAGCTATGACCCAAGGACGGTCCAGCTCGCGGCAAAGCTGACCTGGTGAGTTCGAGCATCCCGACAAGCGCACCGGGCGCTGCCCGCCACGCGAGACGGAGCATGCTGGCAAGCGTCGCGGCCGTGGCGGCGGCTGTGTCAGCAATGACCTGCTGCCTGCCAGTGCTTCCACTGGCGCTCGCCGCGACATCGGCGGCGGCGAGTGCCATCCTGACGTCACTGCGGCCCTGGCTGCTGGTCTTTTCCGTGCTGCTGATCGCCTACGGCTTCTTCGAAGGCCGGCGAGGGAAGCGGTGCCGCGGTTCTCACCTTGCCGCAAGTGTCCTGCTTTGGATCTCGGCTGCCATTGTCGCGGTCGTGCTCCTCGCGCCCGACCTGTTGGCGGATCTGGCGGCCCGATGACCGCGAGACGGACGGTCCTGGTTCTGCTGGCAGCGGCGCTTGCGGGTATCGCCTGGTATCTTTACGGCGGCGGGCAGACGCCCGCCGGCCAGCCGCCGCTCGTCCGACTTACGGCCGCGAACTTTCATGAGCTGAGGCTGGCATTCGATGCAGCCAGCGGCGCGCCGCGCGTTATCGTCATGCTCTCGCCCACCTGAGCGACCTGTTTGCAGGGGGCCTCTGCAGTCGCACGATTGTTACACACCAGCAAAGACCCGAACATCCGTGTGCTCGTGAACTGGGAACCCGTGATCGCGACGGATCTGCGATCGCCATCGAGCCGCGTGCTGGCGCGCATCTCCGATTTGCGCGCGCGGCAGTACTGGGATCGCGAGCGCCTGCTCTCGAAGGCAATGGGTGAGAAGGACAGGGCCACTATCGTGTGGGACGTCATCAAGGTTTACGATCCTGCGGCGCGATGGAACGACCGTCTGCCTGAGCCCGTCTTCTCGGATCGCCCTGTCGTTCGCGTCATCGATGAAGCAGCGCGGGCGCTGTCTTTCGATTCGGGCGAAGTTACCAGACGCACGTGGTCTGTGGCAACCCGGGCAGGCGGCGGCGCCGGTTGGCAGCCGACGCGCAGCTTGACAAGCTGCCCCACTAAACTAACTGACGACAAACTGCATGTTCCCGGTGTTATGCGGGCGGGGCGGTATATGCGCTCCACGCATGTAACTCTCCATCTCTTCGACACGCGCGCGGTGTTGCGCAGCCACGTCGTGCGTCTCACCGGGATCTTCATCCAGGCGGTATAGCTCGACGGCTCCCTCCGGTTTTCGCCGGACAGCTTTCCACGATCCAATCCGCGCAGCCTGCTGCAGCGACTCCGGACGAAGATCATTCGTGCGCCGGTCGAAGCTGTACTGCTCCCAGTAGAGACTGCGAACCGGCTGCGTACGGCCGAGGAGCGTCGGCAGGACGGAGACGCCATCGATCCCATCGGGTGGCTTTACGCCGACAATTTCCGCGAGCGTCGGCATCATATCGCAGAAGGACCATGCGCAGGGACTGATGGACCCCGCTCGCACACGCCCTGGCCAGTGCACTATCATCGGAACGCGAATACCGCCTTCGTACAGGCTCGCCTTCCGGCCGCGAAAATTCGCGTTGCTGTGGAAAAAATCGACCTTGTCCCCCTCGCCACCGTTATCACTGGCGAGGAACACCACGGTATTCTCGCGGTCGATCGCGCGCAGCAGTTCGCCAACCTGCCGATCGGCACGTGTGACCATCGCGGCGTAGTTCTTGTACAGCTGAGGCCAGTCGCGCTTTGAATACGGGCTGTCATCCGGCGGTTCGAGACGCGCGTGCGGCAGCGTATAAGCAGCATAAAGAAAGTACGGACGCGAACGATGTTTGCGCAGGAAATCGAGAGCTCGGCTGTGAATGAGATCCGAGCTGTAGACCCCGCGCTTGCCTTCGCTGTTGGCGGGCAGCTCGAGACGCTTTTCCCCATCGCGCAGGAAAGGTGTCCAGTAGTCGTGCGCGTGCACCTGATGCAGGTATCCGAAGAACTCATCGAATCCCTGCCGCGTGGCGGCGCCGGCCGAGCCCGCGTCGCCAAGTCCCCACTTCCCGAAGCAACCCGTCGCGTAACCGGTTTTTTTCAGCATTTCTGCAATCGTGAAGTCCTCGTGGCGCAGCGGAACCGTGCCGGCATTCGCACGCACGGGTGTGTGGCCGCCATGCAGGCCGGTCATGAGCACGCTGCGGGACGGAGCGCACACCGATCCGCCGGCGTAGCAGTCGGTGAACCGCATGCTCTCCCGCGCGAGCGCATCGATGTTCGGCGTCTCGATCAGTTTCTGCCTATAGCAACCGAGATCGCCCCAACCGAGGTCGTCGAGCAGAATGAACACGATATTCGGACGGCTCGCCGCGGCATTCGCGGCAAACGCCGCGCCGGTCATTGCCAGGAAATGTCGGCGCTGCAGCATAACCATACCTTCACTTCTCCAGCAGGAAGTTCCCGACGAACATCGCGTCGATTCCTGAAGAATAGAACCCGCGCACGGCGTCGCGGGGGCTGCAAACCAGCGGGTCGTTGAACAGGTTGAACGACGTGTTGTACAGCACGGGCAGGCCGGTCCGCTTCCCGGCTGCGAGCAGCAGTTGGTAATACAGCGGATTGTCTTCGCGGCGGACGGTATGTACGCGTACCATGTCGCGGCCGAGCACGGCGGTTTCGAACCTCTTCCGATGCGCCGGTTTGACCCTGCCCACGGTCGCGAGGTAGCGCGCATTCGGCCCGATCTCGAAGTACTCAGCCGCACTCTCCTCGGGCACCGAGGCGGCGAATTTCCGGAAGGGCTCGCGGTGTTTGATGAACAGATTCAGATTTTCACTCGAATACGGATCGAGAGGCGAGGCCAGGATACTGCGATTACCCAGCGCACGCGGGCCGAACTCCATCCGGCCCTGCATCCACGCGACGATTCGATTCTCACTGAGTTGTTGCACGGCGGTGTCGATGAGCTCGCCCATAGTCAGCAGATACCGGAAACGCAGCTTGCAGTTTTCGAGCACCTGCTTGATCTCCTCGGCCGAGTAGCCGGGGCCGAGGCACAGATCGCCTATGGGAACGCGAGTGCGCTGCTGATACATGTTGTGCCACGCGTGCAGGGCCGCGCCGAGCGCCGTGCCCGCGTTGCCGGCGGCCGGCTGCACGAACACGGAATGGTCCCGCTCAAGCGCGGCTATGAGCATGACGTTCATCGCGAGCCCGCCGGCCAGGCACACGTTTCGCCCAACGCCGGCCATGCGCATCACGGCCGCCTCGATTGCTCGCTGCACCCCGGCTGCGATGTGGGGCTTCAGGGCATCCGAAGCGCTCTGGCCATCGCCGAGCCCAATGCGCTCGTAAAGTCTGGAGCTGAATCCGCCGTGGCTCAACCGGTCACGATCGAACCAGGTCTGGTCGAGCGCCGGCCAGGCACCCTCTCCGATGATTTCGGTGAAGAGCGGAACGAATCGATCGTCGCCCCACGCGGACAACCACTGCACCTTGTGTTCGTCGTGCCCTGCCGCGAAGCCAAGCAGTTCGGTGACGCGACCGTAGAGGTCGCCGAGCGAGTCCGGGTAGTAGAGCTCCTCCTGCAGGTCGAGATCGTTACCTTCAGCGCGCCAGCGCGCGCCGCAGCGAAAGTCACCGACACGATCGAGCGTGAGCACGGTGCCTTCGGTGAAAGGCGACGGATACCAGGCCGAGGCCGCGTGTGCCGCGTGATGGTCGACGACGAGCACTCGCGCGCGTGGAAAACGTGCGCGCAGCTCGAGATGAAAGCCGGTCTGCGGGCCCTCGCGGAGCGGACGAGCGATGGCGAGGCAGTCGATATCCGAGGCACCAATACGCCCGTCGCGCAGGCAGGCGGTGATGGCGGCATCCGGCATTTCGCCAGGCAGGTGCCGCCGGGCGACTCTGATCTCCTCGACCGCGGCGACCAGTTCGCCATCCAGCAGCAGAGCGGCTGCTGCGTTGCCCAGCACCCCTCCGATCCCGAGAATGTTCATGGGATGTGTCTACTGGCTGCGCCGCTCGATTTTTGCCCACGTGTCGCGCAGAGCGACAGTTCTGTTGAACACAAGCCGGCCGCGGGTGGAGTTCGGATCCACGCAGAAATATCCGAGGCGCTCGAACTGGTAGCGAGCGCCAACCGGAGCGTCTCGCAGGCTGGGCTCGAGCTTGCAGCCCGCCAGCACCTCGAGCGAATTCGGATTGAGCAACGCCGTGAAATCCAGGCCCTCAGGAGCATCGTTCGGGTTCTCACGCGCAAACAGCGTGTCGTAGAGCCGGACCTCCGCATCGGCAGCGTGCGCGGCCGAGACCCAGTGAATTGTCGATTTCACCTTGCGGCCGTCGGGTGCGTTCCCACCGCGGGTCTCGGGGTCATAGGTGCAGTGCAGCTCGATTACCTTGCCGGAGACGTCTTTAATGACGTCCCCGCAGGTGATGAAGTAGCCGTATCGCAGTCGAACCTCGCGGCCGGGAGCCAGGCGGAAATACTGTTTGGGCGGGTCCTCGCGGAAGTCTTCCTGCTCTATATAAAGAACCTTCGAAAACGGCACTTTCCGCGTGCCCGCACTCTCGTCCTCCGGATTATTAACCGCGTCCATCTCCTCGACGAGATCGTCCGGGTAGTTATCGATGACGACGCGCAGAGGGCGGAGCACCGCCATTACGCGCGCAGCGCGTTTGTTCAGGTCCTCGCGGACATGGTGCTCGAGAAGGGAAAGCTGCGTAATTCCGTTGGTCTTCGAAACGCCCACCTGAGCGCAGAACGCCCGGATTGCCTCCGGCGTGTACCCGCGGCGCCGAATGCCTGAGAGCGTCGGCATGCGGGGATCATCCCAGCCGGAGATGTGGCCGTTCTGCACGAGCGAGAGCAGCTTCCGCTTGCTCAGCACGGTGTAAGTCAGATTCAGGCGGTCGAACTCGTATTGCCGTGACGGAAAGATGCCGAGCTGCTCGATGAACCAGTCATAAAGCGGACGATGATCCTGAAACTCGAGCGTGCACATGGAATGCGTGACGCCTTCGATGGAATCCGACTGGCCGTGCGCGTAATCATACAGCGGATAAATGCACCATTTGTCCCCGGTACGGTGGTGTTCCCGATGGGCGATGCGATACATGACCGGATCGCGCATATTCAGGTTGGGCGAAGCCATGTCGATCTTCGCGCGCAGCGTTCGCGAGCCGTCGGGAAACTCGCCATTCTTCATTCGTTCGAATAAGTCGAGATTCTCCTCGACTGACCGGTTGCGCCACGGGCTCTCGCGGCCGGCCTGCGTCAGTGTGCCCCGATATTCACGTATCTCGTCAGCGGTCAGATCGCAGACGTAAGCCTTGCCGTCGCGGATGAGCTGCACTGCCCATTCATAAAGCTGGTCGAAGTAGTCGGAGGCGTGGTAAATGCGGTCGCCGAAATCGAACCCGAGCCAGCGCACGTCTTCCTGGATCGAATCCACATATTCGGGCTCCTCTTTCGAAGGGTTGGTGTCGTCCATCCGCAGATTGCATTTGCCGCCGAACTCGGCCGCGAGCCCGAAATCGAGGCAGATAGCCTTGGCGTGGCCGATGTGGAGATATCCGTTCGGCTCGGGAGGAAACCGCGTCTGGACCCGGCCCGCGTGTTTGTTGGCCTTCAGGTCCTCGATAATGATGTCTCGAATGAAATTCGAGGGACCCGTCGATTCGGCCTGCGGTGAGGCAGCGTCCGTCTCCAGCGTTTTCATATATTTCTATTCTCGCCGCAGCTTCTCGATCGCCTGCTCGATGCGCTCGAGGCACGTCTCGCGCCCGAGCACTTCGAGTGTCTCGAACAGCGGTGGAGCGTTCTTTCGTCCGCACACGGCGACGCGAATCGGCTGGAACATCTGGCCGGTTTTGATGCCGAGCTCCGCTGCCGCCGAGCGCAGCGGCGCCTCGAGAGAGGCCTGCGTGAAATCCGCCTGCGCGAGGACCTGGCGCGCGCGTTCGAGAACGCGCAACGCAAGCTGCGCGTCACCTTTCTGAGGAATCAGCTCAGCGGGATCATAGGGCGCCAGCTCGCGTGCGAAGAAGAAGTCGGCAACCGCCGTAACATCCGACAGCAGCCGGATGCGCTCGCGGATGAGCGGCGTCACCCTGAGCAGCTTCTGCTCGTCGGCGGCAAATCCGGCCGCCTGCACAAAAGGCGCGAGGCGCCGGCAGAGCTCTTCGATCGGCAACCCATATATATGCTGCGCATTCAGCCACAGCGCCTTCGGGTCGATCGGATCATCCTCAGTGAAATTAACGACCGCGTTGCTGCGATTCACTCCCGCCAGGCTGAACGCCTCGATCAGCTCGTGACGGGTCATCAGCTCGCGATTGTCCTTTGGGTTCCAGCCGAGTAAACACAGGAAGTTGACGTATGCCTGCGGCAGAAATCCCGCGGCCTGATATGTGGTGACACTCACGACCGGCCCGTGCCTCCGTTTGGACAGCTTGGCGCCATCCGGCGCAATGAGCAGGGGCAAATGGCCGAACCGCGGCATGTCGACCCCGAGTGCCTCGAAGATCAGGATGTGTTTGAACGTGTTCGTCAGATGGTCCTGGCCACGCACTATATCGGTGATGCGCATATCGGCGTCATCCGCGCACGAGGCCATGTGATACGTCGGCATGCCGTTCGATCGCAGCAGCGCGAAATCTTCAATATCGGCGGTCGACTTTGCCTGCGGGCCGAACACGCCGTCGTCGAAGCTGATCGTGCGCTCGGGCTGACGCGGCACCCGAAAACGCAATACGAACGGCTCGCGCGCCGCCGCGCGGCGGTCACTCTCCTGGCGCGAGAGCTCGCGCATACCGGTATTAAAGAGCCAGGCGCCGCCCTCGCGGCCGGAGTCGTCCTCAGCGGTTCGCGCCGGCGTGAAATCGCGATACGCGAAGCCCTTCGCGAGAATCTCCTCGGCTCGGCGGCGGTGCAGCTCGAGCCGTTCCGACTGCCGGTACTGCTCATCCCAGTCGAGCTCGAGCCAGCGCAGGCCGTCGAAGATCGACGCAAGCGATTCTTCCGTGTTCCGCTCCACGTCCGTGTCATCGATGCGGAGAATCATCGTGCCCTGATTTCGCCGCGCATACAGCCAGTTAAAGATAAACGTGCGGGCGCTGCCGATATGCAGGTACCCCGTAGGCGAGGGCGCGAAACGAACTCTCATGTGAGGGAAGTTTTCAGTATCTCAGAGCCGTACCATGCGTCTGGCTGCCGAGCGCCTCGCCTGCCGCTCCGGCGTCGACAAGAAAGATGCGAAACACGCTTCCCCGGCCGGGCTCGCTCTCGAGTGCAATGCGCCCGCCGTGCTCGTCAACGATCTTCGAGACAATCGCGAGACCGAGGCCGACGCCGTCCTGCTTCGTCGTGAAGAACGGGTTGAAGATGCTTTCCAGGTTCTCGGGGGGAATTCCGGAGCCGCGGTCGATGACGGAGACTTCCGCGCCGGCCCCGAACGGCCGCGTCTTCACCGTGATGCTGCCGCCGGGCGCGGTCGCCTGCGCCGCGTTCAGTAAAAGGTTGTAGAACACGCGCTGCATCAGTTCGGCGTCGAGGTTCAGCGGCGGAATATCGGGAGCGTAGTTTTTGTGAATGGAAACCTGAAATGGCGGGTTGTGGCGTTCGAGTTCGGCGACAGCGCGATCCAGCACCTCAGCGAGGGAAACGGGGGCGAGGCGGAGCCTGAGAGGCCGAGCGAACTCGAGAAAGCGCGTGATCAGCGAGTTCGTGCGATCGACCTCCGAGGAAATGAAACCCGCGAGCTCGCGCGCGACGGTGTCCTCCGCCCCGACGTTCCTGGCGAGCATCTCCGCCGAGGCGCGAATCGTCCCCAGCGGATTCCGAAGCTCGTGAGCGAGGCCGGCGGTCAGCTGCCCCAGCGCGGCGAGCCGGTCCGAGCGCCGGACGGCTGCCTCGGCTTCCTGCAGACTGCGATTCGCATCCGCAAGCTGGCGTGCCACGGCCTGTGATTTTCGGGCCTCGGCTCGATTCGCTTCGGCGAGCTGCCATGTGACGAAGCCGACCACAGGTACGAACAGCAGCCGCAGCGCGAGCTGGCGCACTCCTGTCGGGTCCCACTCGGCGCGCCTCCAGTCAATGAAAAGAAGGAATGATGCGTAAGTCAGACACGTGAGAAGGACAACGGCCATCGTCCCCGCACGATTCAGCATCGTTGCCGCGGCAATGACCGGCAGAAACAGAATGATGTAGTACGTGCTGTTAATCCCTTCGGTCCAGCCCATCAGCAGGTAGCACAGTCCGAGCTTTGCGAGCACGGCCAGTATGGCGCCGCGATCGGTGGCGAAAAGCGCGAGCCGGGGCTCGAGAATCTGCAGCACTCCGAGGCAGAGGAGCAAACCGATCTCTATTGGTGTGCGATAAGGGCTGAACCAAGCCAGCGCGGAGAAGAGCAGGATCCAGACGAGGTCCTGCGCACGGATGGGACTCGCTTTCCGCATGAACCTGTTCCCTGATTGTCGCGCGGTGGTACCGAGAGCGGCGCGTCCGCGGGCACCAACATCATCGCCAGGCGGCGGACGCGCAGGATCGCTATGCCACAATGAGGGTAAAGCCTCGCATTTCCCCGATGAGCAACCTGGAAAATCTGTCCGAAGAGCAGACCGCAGCGGCTGACGCGCCTGCTTCGGAAGACACCTCCTTCGCCGATATCCTCTCGCAGTTCGAGCAGGACCATCATGAGCCCGCGCCGGGCGAGAACCTGAACGGAACAGTGGTTACTGTAACCCCGGAGGCCGTGATCGTCGATATCGGCGGCAAGATGGAAGGCATCATCCCCGTTCAGAGCATGCGGGACGCCGGCCGCGAAGAGCTTCCCGAACCGGGCGAGCAGATTACGGTCAGCGTTTCCGGCCGGAGTCCCGAGGGCTACTACGAGCTGTCGATGCTCAAGGCAGAGCGCCCGAAGGACTGGAGCGGGCTGCAGGCGGCCTTCGACGAGAAGCGAACAATAGCAGGGGTGGTAACGGACACCGTTAAAGGCGGCCTGCGTGTCGATATCGGCGTTCGCGCGTTCATGCCGGCCTCGCGCAGCGGTGTCCGCGAGATCGCGGATCTGGAGAAGCTCGTCGGACAGGAGATCCAGTGCCGGATCACGAAACTCGACGTCTCCAAAGAAGACGTGGTCGTGGACCGCCGGGTCGTGCTGGAGGAAGAGGAGAAAAGGAGTAAAGAAACCTTCTTCGCGAGCCTGCATGAAGGGCAGGTGCTGACCGGCACGGTCCGGAGCCTGATGGAGTATGGCGCGTTCGTCGACATCGGCGGCGTGGACGGGCTCCTGCACGTTGCGGACATCTCGTGGGCCAGGATCGGGAAGCCGGCCGATGTGCTGCAGGTCGGCGAGCGAGTCGAGGTGAAGATTCTGAAGATCAACCGTGAAACGCGGAAGATCTCCCTCGGCATGAAGCAACTCCAGGCGGACCCGTGGAGTATCGCAGCGGAAAAATACAAGCCGGGCCAGCGAGTGAGCGGGACGGTTGCGAGACTGACCGATTTTGGCGCGTTTATCGCGCTGGAACCAGGCATCGACGGCCTCGTGCACGTTTCCGAGATGTCGTGGTCGAAGAAGATCCGCAAGCCGAGTGACCTGCTCAGGATCGGCGAACAGGTAGAAGTGGCCGTCCTTGGCGTAAACGCCGCGGAGCATCGCATTTCTCTGGGGCTGAAGCAGGCGCTTGGCGACCCATGGGACACGGTTCAGGAGAAGTTCCCGGTGGGTTCCGTGGTCGAAGGCACCATCACGAACATGGCGAACTTCGGCGCGTTTGTCGACCTGGGCGATGGTATCGAGGGACTGATTCACGTCGGCGACATCACGCGGGACAAGCGGTTGGATCATCCGAAGGATGTTCTGAAGAACGGCGAGAAGGTGCGCGCGGCGGTACTCGAGATCGATCGCGACCGCCGGCGGATCAGGCTCGGTCTCAAACAGCTTGAACCGACGAGCACGGACAATTACATCGCCGAGCACAACGTGGGGGATACGGTTACGGGCCGAGTCGTGGAAGTGAGGCAGGACCGCGCGAAGATCGACCTCGGCGAAGGTGTCTTCGCGACCTGCAGGCTGCCCGACGTGGAAGCCGAGAGCCGCGAAGACGCCGAGCGGGCGCCGACGGGCATCGAGGAACTGACAGCGCGGCTGGCGGCCAGATGGAAGCAGGGCGCCTCGGAGACGGCAGCTGCCTCGAAGGGGAACCAGATCAAGCCCGGTCAG
>DASSSG010000546.1:0-3998 GCA_035708545.1 Bryobacteraceae bacterium
CGGCCCGAGCGGCTCACCGCCGCACTGCCGTATACCGAAGCGGAGGTGTTGTGGGCCGTTCGTCACGAGATGGCGCGAACCATCGAGGACGTGCTGGCCCGGCGTACTCGGGCGCTCTTCCTGAACGCGCGGGCGTCGATCGAGAGTGCGGGGCGCGTGGCGGCGATCATGGGCGAGGAGGTGGGCTGGGACGCCGGCCGCCGGCAGCGGGAGGTCGAGCGGTTCACAGGTACAGCGGCGAACTACGTGTGTTCCTGAACAGTGCCGGGCCTGGGGCGACGAGCCTCAGCGAAAGAGGTCGACTCCGGCTCGTGCAGCTGCCTTGTGCAGCGCTGTGTCAAGCGCCCAGAAGACGCTGTTCGTCAGACGAGCCGACGCAAGCAGGTGTGCATCCACCCAGCCGATGCCGAGGCTCCAAAGCTGCTTCTGCTCCACGAACTGAAGCACTTCCTGATCACGCGCGACAACGGCGAGCGGGAGCTGGTGAAGATGCGCTATGGTGCGCACACGTTCCCGCAGGTTGCCGCACGCGAGCTCCCCGATAACAAAAGGATGCGTAAGTACAGCGCCCGCCTCGAGCGACTGTGCAAGGGTGTCATTGCCTGACCGAAAGTGATCGACCCAGACAGACGTATCCACGAGGATCATCGGCCGGGGTGGGAGCGCCGTCTGCGACCCGGTTGCAGATCGCGCATGGAGCCGCCGAGGGTGGCCAACCGGCGCGCCGCCTCTCTCGCAATCAGCGCCTCCAGTCCGGCGCGGACGAGCGCCGATTTCTCTTTGATTCCGGTGACGGTCTTCGCCTCCTCGACGAGCTTGTCATCCAGAATGATGGTCGTTCGCATATGCATCAGTATGCATTTTCCATGCATATGTGTCAAACCAGAGCCGGCAAGTGGAAGTGGGGGGCGCCTGACAGGTTGCGGGCGCCCGCTTGACACCGGCGCACCGCGAGATAACATGTTACGAAGCACAGCGCCTCGCTGTATGTGGGGGAACATCGGAACGGGGAGCTATCACGCGTTTGCTTCGCGGGAGGCGGCGTCGAAGCGTCTTCGCACGCAGTCCTGCCGTATCCGGGGCGTTCCTGTCCAACTCAACGCATACGTTTTCAAACTGCTCAGTGGCGCGCCATGCAGTGCCGGCGCGACACGGTTTCGCGGAGCCGCTCTCGGAGCGGGTCCGAGGATACAGGGGGAGGTCAGATAATGCCTGAGAAATATCGGGCTCTCTTTGCTTTCGCGGCAGCGGTTACGCTGTTTGCGTTCATTGCGGCGCCGGCGAACGCACAGGTGCTCTACGGTTCGATCGTCGGAACCGTCGAAGACCCGAGCGGCGCTGTTGTGCCTAACGCTACGGTCACGATCGTCAGCACGGAAACCGGGGCCACGCGCGAAGTCCAGGCGGACTCATCGGGCCGATACTCGATTCCGAACGTATTACCCGGGCGATATGACATGACGGTGAAAGCCACCGGCTTTCGCTCGGTACAGCGCAGCGGACTCGATGTGTCGATCAATCAGGTTACGCGCGAGGACATCAAGCTCGAAGTCGGCCAGATCACTGAAACGATCAGCGTGCAGGCATCCGCCGTGCAGCTGCAGACCGATAAGTCCGACGTTCGTGCGGTGCTCAGCACGCAGACGCTCACGAACCTGCCGCTGCCGGGCTATCGCAACTACCAGAGTCTCATCAACCTGGTTCCGGGCGCCACTCCCGCGGGTTTCCAGAACGCCGTTGTTGATACGCCGGCGCGCGCGCTCACCACGAACGTGAACGGCACCGCCCGCAACAACAACAACACGCTGGTCGACGGGGCGGTGAACACGTTCATCTGGCTGCCGCACCATACTGTGTACGTGCAGCCGGTAGAGAGCATCCAGGAAGTGAACATCACCACCGGATCGTTTGACGCCGAACAGGGAATGGCGGGCGGTGCGGCGATCACGCTCACGACCAAGTCCGGCACCAACGACATCCATGGCGTCGCGTTCTGGTTCCACAACAACCAGCACCTGAATTCCGCGCCGTACTTCAAGGCCGCCAATTTTGTGAAGCCCGTCGGCATCTTCAATCAGACCGGCGGTACACTCGGCGGCCCGATCAAAAAGGATAAGCTCTTTTACTTCGCGAGCGTCGAGCAGACCTGGGAGCGCGGAGCGTACGAGGGCAACTACTCGACACCGCCGGCCGAATGGCGCAATGGCGACTTCAGCGGGTTCCTCAACCAGTGGGGACCGGGGTCGGGACAGATCTACGATCCGCTGAGCAATCCGAATCCCGCGTTACGAACGCCGTTCGCAAATAACAGGATTCCGAGGGAGCGTATCAGCCCGATCTTCGATGCAATTCAGCGGCGCATTCCGCTGCCGAACCAGCGCTCGATCACGGATCCCAACAACCTGCAGGGCACCTTCCACGCGCAGGGCACTCTGAAGCTCGATCGCACGAATTACGACGGCAAGATCAACTACAACGCGACACAGAACCTGGTCATCTGGGGCAAGTTCAGCCACATGAACGCGCCCGTTACGGGTCTGTATCCGTTTGGTGAGATGGGCGGCGCGCCGCTCGGCACCGAAGGCATCGGGGACACTAAAGTGTACATTCCGACCGTCGGGTTTACGTACACCTTCAGCCCGACATTCCTGATGGATGGTGTCTTCGGTTACACGAGATTCGATCAAACCGTGGGACTACCGAACGCCGATCGCAACGTCGGACTCGAAGATTTCAAAATTCCCGGCACTAACGGCGGACGCCAGTACGCCAATGACAAGCGTTACGGCGGCGTCCCGCAGTTCTCGAGCCTCGGTTTCTCCGACTGGGGCTTTGTGGCCACCTGGACGCCGTTGTTCCGCAACGACCGCAGCTACACCTATCAGACGAACTTCAGCAAAATTCACCGGGCGCACGAGTTCCGGTGGGGATTCGAGCCGCGGCGGCATGAGATGAATCACTGGCAGCCGGAGACGGCGAACCCGCGCGGGAACATCTCGTTTGCCTCCGGCGCGATGATCGTCCCGGGTCAGCAGGTCCGGGAAACGCACAGTTACGCGGCAGCGTTGCTGGGGCTCGTCGGCAGTTACTCGAAATCAATTCAGTATCTGCTGATGCAGACTCGCGAGTGGCAGCTTGCGTGGTATGTGCGTGACCGCTGGCAGGCGACACGCAACCTTACACTCAACCTCGGCCTGCGGTACGAGTATTACCCGCTGATCAACCGCGGCGACCGCGGCATCGAGCGCTGGGATCCGTTTACCAATATCGTGTATCTCGGCGGGATCAGCGGCGTGGATAACGGCCTCAAGGTGAGCAAGAAACTGTTCGCTCCGCGTGTCGGTTTCGCGTACCGTATCGGTGAGAACTGGGTGATCCGCAGCGGCTACGGCATGACCTATGATCCAATTCCGTTCTCGCGCCCGCTGCGCGGCCTGTACCCGGCCACTCTCACCGGCAACTGGGGCGCAGGAGATCGCGAGGCGCAGTTCAAAAATCATAACGGCCAGTCGGACAACACTTTTGGGTATTACAATACGCTCGCGCAGGGCATTCCCGATGTGCCTACGCCTGACATCAGCAAGGGCACACTGACGCTGCCGCTGAACGTCGACATGGGACCGCGCAGCCCGTGGGGCGGGACGCTCCATCGCGGCTATATCCAGAGCTGGAACTTCACCGTCGAACGGAAACTTCCGGCCGACATCGTGGGTTCGGTCGCTTACGTCGGCACCAAAACCGTGCACCAGCTCATGGACCGCAACATTAACGTGGCTGGTCCCGGGACTCTCAACAATAACGAGCTGCCGCTGTCGAAGCTGTATGGGCGCCAGGGAAGCGCGTGGATGTGGGACGGCATCGGCAATGGAAGCTACAACTCGCTGCAGGCGACGCTGAACAAGAACTTCAGCCACGGCCTGCTGTTGAAGGGTGCTTACACCTGGAGCAAGACGCTGAACATGGTGGACGACACCGGCTGGGCCAACCTGCCGCAGTGG
>DASSSG010000547.1:0-3879 GCA_035708545.1 Bryobacteraceae bacterium
GTGGGGTCCTTTGCGTACCGCTCGAGGGCTCGGCGCAGGTTGGTTTCGGCCTGCTCGAGCTTGCCCATGCGGTAGTACACCCACCCGAGACTGTCCAGATACGCTCCGTTGTTCGGGTCCTCTTCGAGCGCCCGGCGAATCAGGTCGTGCGCCTCCTGCAGCCGTACATTGCGATCGGCCAGCATGTAGCCGAGATAGTTCAGAGCGGAGGCGTTTCTCGGGTTCGCCTCGAGTACTTTGCGAAATTCCGCTTCGGCCGCATCGAACTTCTTCAGCTTTTCGAGCATGGCGCCGCGCATGAAGGCGATCGCTTCCTTCTCGTCCTTGCTCTGCGACAGCTTCTCGGCGGCATCGATGGCGTTCGCCATCTCTGGATAGTTCTTCGATTTCTCGTATACCTGGGCAAGGGAAATCCAGGTTTCGCGATCGCTCTTGCCATCGAGCAGCTTTTTCAGTTCGGATGCCGCCTCATCTCCGCGGCCGATCTCCGCGAGCACAGATGCTCGCACCGCGCGGACCACGCGGTCTTTCGGGTACTTCTGAATCGCGGATTCGGATTCCGCGACTGCCTTTGAAAAGTTCTTGCCGAGCCGCCAGGTGTCTATGACCTGCGCAGCTGCACGCGGTCCAAGTTCCGGGTCCAGCTCGCCGACCTGCCGGAATATTTCCACGGCCTGTGCGTGCTGCTCGCCCTGCCTGTAGAGCAGCCCCAGCCGCTCCAGCAACAGGACCCGATTGCCGCGCTCAGTGGCGCTGTAGGTTCGCCGCGCCGTGGATTTCACGATCTCGAGCAGCGTGTTGATCGCCTCCGGCAGCTTGCCTTCGGCCTCGAGCAGGCTCACTTCGTTGTAGCGAACGTCGAGGTTCTGCGGATCGATGTCGCGCGCCTTGTTGGCCGCCTCCCGCGCCTTCTCGAAGTCACGCTTCTGCCGGTAAATCTGGGAAATCCGAAGCTGCGACTGCGCGTCCTTTGGATCTTCGGCGGCCATGGCCTGATACTGTCTGAGAGCCTCATCGAGCTGATCCGACAGCAGCAGGTTCTGCGCGTAGGCGCGACGGACCTCCGGATTGCCGGGAGCGGCTTCGAGCGCTCGCCGCAGGGTTTCGGCCGCGAGCGAATAGTCGCGCATCTGCTCATAGGCGCTGGCGAGCGCCGAAAGCGTCCGTAAGGAAGGCGTTTTCTCGTTGACCCGGCGCAGCATCTCGGCGGCGGATTTGGTGTCGCCGACATCGGCGTACACCATCGCGAGCCCGGTGAGAGCGTCCTCGTTGTCCGGCTCCAGCTCGAGCACCCTCTTGTACGATTTCTCGGCTTCAACCGAATTCTGCGCAATCTTGTGCAGCCGCGCCAGGATCATCAGCGCGTCGACGTCTTTCGGCGACAGCTCGGCGATTTTGTGATACTGCTCGATGGCTTTCGGCAGCATCTTTTCGTCGAGTTTTCCCTGCTGCGGGTCGCCGATAAGCCGCATGTAGATGCGCCCGAGAATCCGTCGTGCTCCGGTATCGTTCGGGTTCTGATTCACGGCCTGTTCGGCCTCCACGACGGCGTCACGGATGCGCCCGGCCTGAATGTAAAGATCAGCCAGTTCCTCGCTGAGGAAGCCGGCACCGGGATCGGCTTTGATCGCCGCGCGATAGTTCTCGATGGCTTTGTTCAGATAATCGGTGCGGTTGTTGTAGGCTGCCGCGAGCTCGGAGTACATATGGCCGAGCGTGAAGTGGTAGTATGCAGCAGCCTTGTCCGGCCTGCGCCCGCTCGAGGACTGCGCCGTCACCTGGACGGTGCCCGTGACGGCCAGAAGAAGACAACAAAAGGTCGGAAGCAGCTTCGAACGTTGCATGTGCAGGATCAATAAAGGTCAGACGGGTGGGGACAACTCGCCAATCTTACCTTAGCTCGATTATATCCTTGCCTGATTTGATACTGCGTTGATGGCTTGAGAGTCAGGGCGAAGCTACACGCGAGCCATCGCGATTGCAGCGCGGAACAGGAACGCTGGAGCAAGGTGGCTGGCCGATTGACGTGCGCGGTACGACATCACCTGTGCCATGCGCTCGTCGCGGAACGGCATTGGCTGAATGCCTCAGACGATTTCTTTGAATACGGCAGACACGTAGGCCATGCGCGCCTCGTTGTACCGCGAAAGCGCGCGGCTTTCCGCGGTTTGAAGGTCCAGCAGGATCTGCAGGTCGTCGGTCCTTTGCGTGCGCCCCTTCAGTTCGGAGAGGAAATGCTCGGATTGCTGACCTGCCTGCATGTATTCGTGATAAGCCGTACGGAATGTTTCGCGGAGCTGGTCCAGCTCCGGCGACGGAGCGGCGGCGAATGCTGGCTTCACGCAGAGTTCCCCCGTGGTCCGGTATGGTGCGGCAGTGGCCGAACAGTGGGCGCGTGCGCGCCGCGAACTGACCAGTAGGATGCCGTGTGGAGCTGTACTGTTTCTGCAGGAGCTGAGGAGGGCCCATCACAGCAGAATTGACAGTAGTTCAGGCTACATATTTTAGTCAGGGCCCGACGTAAACCCGCCCTCTGTCGCCAGCACATAATAGTCATTCATGCAGATGCGCCGCGCCGACGCCCTGACCATGTGCGCCAGCACGGCGATCATCGCGGCCGTGCTTCCGCTGCGGCCATTTTGGCTGGACGAGGTACTGCAACTCGTCGGTACCCGGCCGGAACGCACGCTGAGCCAGGTCGTCGGTTATGTACCTGAGAATCCGGGCTCGGCACCGCTCGGGTATGTGGTTCAGCACGTGTTTCTGAGATGGTTCGGGGTGTCGCGCTGGTCGGCACGCCTGCCCTCGGCGTTGTTCGCGCTCGCGAGCTGTTTCGCGACAATTACGCTTGCGAGGCGCGCCGCGTTGCGCCACGCCTGGCTCGCCGGACTCCTTTTCTGCTGTCTTCCCCTGACCCTGCGATACGCCGCTGAAGCCAGGCCGTACTCCCAGGCGGTTTTCCTGTCCGTTGCCGCCACGCTCGTCTTCCTTGGAATGCCTGATTCGCCGCGGCGGCGGGCGCTCGTGGCGTATGCCGCGGTTCTTGTCGCAGGCGTCTACACCCATCCATTCACGCTCCTGACCGCGGGCGGCCACGTAATATGTGCCGTGGTGACGCGCCGCTGGCGCCTCGCTTCGGCCTGCGCTGTCACTATTCTCTTCGCGGGCGCGTTGTTCACTCCGTGGGTGATGTACGCCGGCTCCCGATGGCAGAAAACGATACTGCTGAGCCATTTCCAGTTTGTCGCCGGCTGGAAAACACCGGCCATGCTGTTCCGCGAGCTGTCCGGAGCGGGCTACTGGGGATCGGGACTGTTGTTCGCGCTTGCCGCGATCGGCGCCCGTGCACTCCCGGCAGATACCGTAGTGCTTTTGGTCGGCATCGCCGGTGTCACCCTGCTTGGCGGCATCGCCGCGGATGCGGCGGCGGGGTATTTCGTCGCCGTGCGGCAGTTCATTTGCGCTCTTCCTCCTGTGGTCACGCTGGCGGCGGCTCGACCCGTCGCACCTGTCATCGCCGCGCTGTTACTCGTGTGCGCCTGGAAGAATGCGCAGTACTTCCGAGCCGCCGATGAGGACTGGGAGTCGGCATCCGCTGCGATCGCGGCGGAAGTCCGCGCCGGCCGGTGTCTGCTCGTGGAACCTGCAGGAGAGCTGCGAATTTACGCGGCGCTTGTGCCCGCATTGTCGAGCGCCGACTGCCGGGAGCCAGCCCGCCAGGTTGTCCTCGCCGTCCCGCCGTACCACGACACGCAACCGGTGACTTTGCCGAAGGGCTACGCGATTCAATCGGAACGGCGTATTGGCGGCACGCGCATACTCATCCTGACGCGATGAAAGTGCCGCTGATCGCCGTTATCGGCCCGACCGCTTCGGGCA
>DASSSG010000548.1:0-15268 GCA_035708545.1 Bryobacteraceae bacterium
CCGCCCCCGGAAGACCGGCATCGGCCGCAATCCGCGGACCGGGGCCGAAGTCGCGATTCCTCCGGGCAAGGCCGTGCGCTTCAAGCCCGGCAAGGAGCTGCAAAGCCTGCAGTAGCGCGGGCGGGCTCGTGGACGTCTATAACGCCCTGCCGCCCCCGCCGCAGCACCGGGTGCGCTGGGGCGTACATATCGCGCTGCTGTTCCTCACGCTGCTGACTACCAGCGCGATGGGCGCCCGCCTGGCGGACAACTTCGCGGCGAACCGCCCGCTGGTCGCAACCGATCTGCTGGCGGTTACGCAAATCTTCGTGGACCCCGGCGCACTGATACGTGGCCTGCCGTTCTCGCTCACGTTGCTGACGATCCTGCTCGCGCATGAGATGGGCCACTACGTCGCGTGCCTGTACTATCGTATCGATGCGTCGCTGCCCTGGTTCCTGCCTTCGCCGCTGTTGCTCGGCACCTTCGGCGCGTTCATCCGCATCCGGTCGGCGATCTGTTCAAAGCGCGCGCTGTTCGACGTCGGCGTCGCCGGGCCGATCGCGGGTTTCGTGCTCGTCGTGCCGGCGCTCGCGATCGGCCTCGCGCATTCCAAGATGATCCCGGCCATTGCCGCACAGGGCGACCTGCTGTTCGGCACGCCGCTGTTGCAGCACCTGCTGCAGATGGCCATCATGCCTGGAGTTCCGGCATCGGACATCCTGCTTCACCCGGTGGCGCGCGCCGCCTGGATCGGAGCGCTCGCGACGGCGCTGAATCTGCTGCCGATCGGGCAACTCGACGGCGGCCACATCCTCTATGCGTTCGTCGGCCGCTGGCACACGAGACTTTCACGTCTGTTTGCCGCTGCTCTCATTCCGCTCGGTTACTACTACTGGCACGGCTGGTTCTTCTGGGGTGTGATTCTGTTCTTTCTCAACCGGCACCCGCGAATATACGATGAAACGCCGATTGGGCGCGCGCGCGGGAAACTCGGCGCGCTCGCAGTCACCATGCTCGTGCTCTGCTTCACGGTCACGCCGATCCACCCCTGAGCATGAAGATCTCCGCCACAATTATTACCTGCAACGAGGAGCGCAACATCGCGCGGGCGATGGAAAGCCTTCGCTGCTGTGACGAGATCGTGGTCATCGACAGCGGCTCGATCGACCGCACCGGCGACATCGCTGCGAAACTCGGGGCGCGGGTCCTCGAGAGTCCGTGGCCGGGATACGCGCGGCAGAAGAACCTCGCCGCCGAACGGGCCAGCCACGACTGGATCCTTTCAATCGATGCCGACGAGGCGCTCAGTGAAGCGCTGGAAGGCGAGATTTGGCGCATCAAGAAGAACGGGCCGCAGTACGACGCCTACACGATGCCCCGCCTGGCTCAGTATCTTGGCCGCTGGATTCTGCACTCGGGCTGGTACCCGGACCGAAAGGTACGCCTGTACGATCGCCGCAGGGCGCGGTGGGTTGGCGAGTTCGTCCACGAGGCGGTGCAGGTCGACGGCCGGATCGGCCATTTGCAGTCGGATCTGCTTCACTTCACGTGCAGCTCGTTGTCGGAACATCTGAAAACGATGGATCGCTACACTACGCTCGCGGCCGAGCAGCTTGTCGCCCAGGGCACGCGCATCGGCTGGTCGAAGCTGCTGTTCGATCCGGCCTTCACGTTCTGTCGCAGTTTTGTCTTCAGGCGCGGCTATCTCGACGGGGCCGAGGGACTCACCATCGCCTATATGGCTGCTCTGTACAATTTCGTGAAATTTATGAAGGCGCTCAACATGAGTTCGCGGCGCTAGCTAGGGACCCCGCCCGTGCGTGTGCTGCATGTCGATACCGGCAGCGAAATGCGCGGCGGGCAGTGGCAGTGCCTGCGGCTGGTCGAAGCAATGTGCCGCGACGCTGTTCTGCTCGCTCCGGCGGCGAGCCCGCTCGCTCGCATGGGGGTGGAACGCGGAATAGCTGTCGAACCCTTCAGCGTTGCGCGCCTCGTCCGGCTTGGCCGTGAGTGCGACATTGTTCATGTCCACGACGCGCGCGCACACTCCTGGGCCGCGGCAGCCGGCGGTGCGCCGCTCGTCGTCTCGCGACGGGTCGCTTTTCCCGTGCAGGGATCTTTTCTGTCCCACTGGAAGTATTCGCGCGCCCGGCACTACATCGCGGTTTCGCACTGCGTGCGCAGGTTGCTCCTGGCGGCCGGCGTACCCGAGGAGAAAATAAGCGTCGTGTACGACGGGGTGCCTCTGCCGGCCACCCGCGCGGCGCCTGAGTGTATTGTGGCGCCGGTTTCGGCGGATCGATTGAAGGGCAGCTCGATGGCTGCCGAAGCGGCGAGACACGCGGGTTTCGAGATTGTGTTTTCTAATGACCTCGAGCGCGATCTCCGGCGCGCCCGCGTTTTTGTCTACATCAGCCGAACCGAGGGTCTCGGATCGGCGATACTGCTCGCGATGGCACACGGAGCGGCGGTGGTTGCCAGCCGCGTCGGAGGCATTCCGGAGATTATCGAGGATGGCAGAAACGGGGTGCTCACAGAGAATGATCCTCGGGCGATCGCGCGCGCAATGACACGGGCCGCCGCTGACGCCGAACGTCTGGGCAGCGAAGCTCGCCGAACCGTCGCGGAGCGGTTCACGGTAGAGGCGATGGCAGAGGGTGCGCACGCCGTGTACCGCAGGGTGCTGGCGTGTTAGAAGCCGCCTTCGCCGGACTGTTCGGGTTGCTGATCGGCAGTTTCCTGAACGTGTGCATCTACCGGCTCCCGCGCGATCTCTCGGTGGTACGGCCGCGTTCATTCTGCCCGAACTGCGAACGCCAGATCGGCTGGTTCGATAACATCCCGGTGCTCACGTGGATCCTGCTCCGGGGCCGCTGCCGCCACTGCAAAGCCAGAATCTCCGTGCGTTATCCCCTTGTAGAAGCCCTGACGGGGGGCCTGTTCTTTGCCGCGTTCGCCCTGCATGGCCCGGGGCTGCCGGCCGTGAAGCTGGCGCTGTTCTCGGCGCTGCAGGTCGGTCTTGTGTTCACCGATCTCGAAGAGCGGATCCTGCCTGACGAATTCACTATCGGCGGAACCGTGGCCGGTCTCGCGTTCTCCCCGTTTGTTCCTGTGCCGTTCCTGTTCATGCCGCTGTTTTTCCCGCCGGAAGCGGATACGCGCTGGATCTCGCTGGCGGAATCGGTGTTTGGCGCTGCCGTGACGAGCATCACTCTGTGGTCGATCGGCGTGCTGTACAGGCGCGTCCGCGGCCGCGAAGGGCTGGGCCTCGGAGATGTCAAGATGCTCGCAATGATCGGCGCGTTTCTGGGCGTACCTGGAGCATTGCTGACGGTAGTGGTCGGGTCTTTGGCCGGAAGCATACTCGGACTGGCTTTCATCGTCGCCACGCGCCGGAGCGCGCGCACGTATGAGCTGCCATTCGGCACATTTCTCGGGGCGGCCGCCGTCGCCGTCGCGTTTTGGACTGCATCGGCAGCGCCTCCGCTGATGTGAAGCGCGGCGGGTCCGGAAGGCACTCTGCGCTACGATAGAACTTTACGCAGAATGAAGGCTCTCCTTGATGCCATTACGCCGGGTGATCCCGACTGGGAGCTCGCGCAGGCAATCGATCCCCTCCGTCTCCCCGCCCACATCGCCGTCATCATGGATGGCAACGGCCGCTGGGCAAGGCAGAGAAACCTGCCGCGCGTTGCGGGACATAAGGCGGGAATCGATCCCGTTCGCAGCACCGTCGAAACCTGCGCGCGTCTCGGCATAGGATATCTGACGCTGTACGCGTTCTCGGTCGAGAACTGGAAACGCCCGCGGCATGAGGTCGAGACACTCTGGCGGCTGCTGCGCTTTTACCTCCGCCGGGAACTGCCGGAGCTGATGGAGAACAACATACGGCTGCAGGCGATCGGACGTATCGATGCACTGCCCGAGCAGGTTCGCGCCGAGCTCGAAAGCGCCGTGCTCGACACCTCGCGCAACACGGGTCTGCAGGTGAACCTCGCCATCAATTACGGAGGACGCACGGAGATCGTGGATGCGATCAACGCGGCGTTGCGTGACCAGCCGGCCGGCGAACTCACGCTCGACGAAGATACGATTTCGGCTCACCTGTACACCGGCGGCCAGCCCGATCCCGACCTGCTCATCCGCACGTCCGGCGAGATGCGGATCAGCAACTTCCTGCTCTGGCAGATCGCCTACGCGGAGCTGTACGTGACGGAGACGTTGTGGCCGGATTTCACGCGCCGCGACCTGCTGCGCGCCGTGCTTGACTACCAGAAGCGCGAACGCCGGTTCGGCGGGGTCACACAGGATGCGCGCCCGGACAGCGAAGCCATCACAGAGGTAGTCGGCGTCACCAGCCGATGAGGCGCGTCCTCACCGCGCTTGTCCTGTTTCCAGTCGCCGTTTACGGCACCTTCTTCGCGTCACAGGCAGTTTTCATTGCGATTGTCGCCGTGATGGCGCTGCTGTGCTTTCACGAATACTGCGGCATTGTCGCCGCGCACGGCATTGAGCATCCCGGCTGGCTGTCTTATGTCGCGGGTCTGCTGGTACTGCTCAACCCGGCTCCGATCGTGATCGCGGGTATTGCGTTGCTGGCGGCGCCGCTGCACGGCCGCGAAATGGCGCGAGTGCTGCCTGCCGCGGCTGCGGCGGTTTTCGGAGTGGTGTATGTGTTTGGCGCGTGGCGCACGGCCATCGATCTGCGGGCCCTCAGTCCGCAGTGGCTTTTCTTCGCGCTGGCAATCAACTTTGTCGGGGATATCGCAGCTTACTACACAGGCCGCGCGATTGGGCGGCATAAGCTGGCGCCCGCGATCAGCCCCGGGAAGTCATGGGAGGGCGCGGCGGCGTCGATGATCGCTGCGATCATCTTCGGCGTGCTCTGGCGCCCACGGCTCGGCTCCGGAATTGCGTTCGCTGAAGTGATACTGCTTGCAATGGCGGGCAACATTGCGGGGCAGGTCGGCGATCTCGCCGAATCGGCGATCAAACGCGGCGCGGGCCTGAAGGACAGCGGCACTCTCCTGCCGGGCCACGGCGGTTTTCTCGATCGCCTGGATTCGAGTCTGTTCTCGATGCCGGTTGTCTACTGGCTGCATACTGCGGCCTCGGCCGTCGTTCCGGTGTAGCGGACTCACGAGGCAGCGGCGAGAGTGGCGTATTGCTCCCCCCGGCCGGCGCTCGTCGCGATGGAAGACCGCGTCAGGTGTGTACGACTTCGCGTTGCGTGTCCCCGGGTGAGCCGTATTGTGGATACTAACCCTTTCCCCACGCGCTGCATATAACACGTTTGCGTATAGTGGCTCAAGCCAACCCCGAACTGTCAATCGCCGCAGCGAGGTCGACAGCGGAACCTGCGTCGGCCGCGCTCGAAGGCACCTGACTCCGCGTAGTACGCAGTACTACTACGAGTGCTCAATTATCCGTTCACACCTGCCTGGGGCACAACGTCCGACGCCGCTGGCCGACATATGTGGAGCCACACCGCCACGCGCAGCGGCTCTAAGGTGGTGCACTTAGATTGCAAAGGGCCTGGTTTTCCGATAACATACCGTCCATCTGTCTTCCCCGGGGAAAGGGAAAACATGCCAGGCTGTTATCGCGCACTCAGCGCACTCGCTGCGTTGTTCGCATTTGTTCCGCTTAGCCTTGCGCAGACGGCGTCCGCTCGTCTTGAGGGCGTCGTGCAGGATACCACCGGTGCTGTGGTCCCGAATGCCAGGGTCACCGCTTTGAATGTAAAGACTCAGGCCGTCGCCGATACCGTGAGTGGACCCGAAGGCACGTGGGTTTTGCCCGCGCTGCTTCCGGGCATATATGCCCTGTCGGCAGAGGCGCAGGGATTTCGCAAGACAACCATCCAGAACCTCGAGCTGAACGTCGGCTCCACGGTCTCCCAGGTCATTTCGCTCGACGTGGGAACGGTTACGGAATCGATCACCGTCGAGGCCGCAGCGGTGAATGTCCAGAGCACCGAATCGCAGATCTCGCGCGTAGTGACGCTGCGTGACATTGACAGCCTGCCGCAGCTGGGCCGCAATCCGATGACGCTGTCTTACTTCCAGCCAGGGGTTCAGATTGATGTCCGTCCGGGTCAGGATGCGAGCTACTCGAGGGTAAACGGGCTGCGCCAGGGCAGCAACAATTCGCGGCTCGATGGCATTGACGTGAATGACTCCGTCGTGCCCCGCCTCGGCCTTTCGCTGACTCCGAGCAACACCGACTCCGTCGGTGAATTCCGGATCGTGACCACTGGCGGCAAGGCGGAGTATGGCCGCAGCGCCGGCGCGCAGGTCGAGCTGATCACCCGCACCGGCACGAACAATTTCCACGGCGCGCTTTTTGACTACCTGCGCAACACGGCGCTCAACGCGAACGATTTCTTCAGCAACCAGTCAGGGCAGACGCGGCCGAAATTCATTCAGAACACTTTCGGCGGTTCTCTCGGCGGTCCCATCCTGCGCAGCCGCACCTTCTTTTTTGCGAATTTTCAGGGCCGCAAAACTATCCAGGACGTCGTGCGCAACCGGACGGTGTTCACGCGGGAAGCAAAGCAGGGAATCTTCCGATACCGGCGGCAGGGAGAGATCCTGTCGTATAACTTTGGCGCAAATGACCCGCGCGGCATCGGCCCCGACCGCGAGATCGCGAAGCTGCTCTCCCTCTTACCCGCACCCAACAACAACGACGTCGGCGACGGGCTGAACACCGCGGGCTTCCGCTTCAACAACCCCGCCGGCAGCGAGGAGTGGCAGGGTACCGGACGGCTCGATCACAACCTGACTTCCGACCACCGCCTGTTCTTCCGCTGGACGGATCAGCGGACCAGCTCGATCGACACGACGAACAACCAGGATGCTTTTTATCCCGGTCAGCCGCACGGCAGGCAGGGCGGCCGGCGCTTCGGTTTCGCCATCGGCTCCGACTGGGTGGTGAAGCCGAACCTTGTGAACGAGTTTCGTATCGGCCGGCAGAGCGCCTCCGTGGATTTCCTGCGTCCGGCACGTGTCAAAGGCCCTATGGTCGATTTCACCCTGCTTCCCGGCCAGTCCGATCCGATCAGCCTCGCCTTCGCGCAGGGCCGCAATTCGCCGGTGCTCGACATTACCGAGAACATCACCTGGATCCGCGGTAAACACACATTCAAGGGCGGCGTCAACATTCGGCGCACCAACCAGTTCGGGTACAACGACGCCGGCATTTACCCGAACCTGCTGACCACGGTCGCCAACGGCAACAACGTTCCGAGTGACGTCGGGCCGGCCGGGCTCACGACGGCCGAGAGGCAGGTCTTCGAGCAGTTATATAACGATGTCCTGGGCCGCATCTCGTCGGTCGCGATCACGTATTACAGCAACCTCGAGAAGTTCCAGCCTGCAGGTACGCCCCGCGTGCGCAATTACGGCCTCCGCGAGAGCGGATACTTCTTTCAGGACGACTGGCGGGCCACGCGCCGCCTGACCCTGAACATCGGACTGCGATACGAATATTACGCACCCCCCAAAGAACGCGACGGGCTGCAGGGCGGATTCGACAAAGCGGCTCTGCTCGATGGCGTCAGCCACATATCCGATCTCCGAATCGGGCGCACCAACGCCTGGTACCGCAGGGACCTGAACAACTTTGCTCCTCGCTTCGGTTTTGCTTACGACCTTGCCGGCGACGGCCGAACCGCGCTGCGCGGCAATGTTGGTATCTTTTATGATCGCTTCATCGGTTCGGTAACGAATTACGTCGACTCCAACACGCCGGGTTTCTCGTCGGCGATCAATGCGTTTCCGAATCAGAGTGCTGGCTCCGACCGGCGATTCGCTGACGGCGTCGTCATTACGCCGCCGCCGGCCGCCCCCGAGGTGCAGCCGCCCGTCACGCGCAACATCACCGTCGCGACGTTCCGTCCGGATCTGAGGACGGGCTATGTCGAGGCGTGGAGCTTTGGAGTGCAGCGTGAGCTGCTCAGGAACACGGTGCTCGAAGCGGCCTACGTCGGCAATCGCGGCGTGAAGCTGTTCATGGATCGTGATATCAACCAGCCGCGCGTCTATGAGGATTTCGTTGGCGCCTTCCGCGAGATCGAACGGTTCCGCGCCACTGGCGCGGCGCCCTCGCCCGGCAACACACTGGTCCGCATGTTCGGCACTCCGCAGGCAGTTTTAAGTACTCTGGGCGCGAGTAACTTCCAGCTCGGCCTGGTCGGCACTGTAGCGGGAGCGCTCGACCGGAACGCGCCGAATTACAACCGGTATGCAAACGCCGGGTTGAACGATTTTTATTTGCGGAATTACCCGCAGTTCAATTTGCTGGTGCTCGGCACCAATGACGGGCGCTCCTGTTACGATGCCCTGCAGCTGAGCCTCAGGCGATCGGCGTCCGACTGGCGGCTGCACGCGAACTATACGTGGAGCAAGAACATCGACAATATCTCGGTGGATGGAAACGGCTTCACGACGCCGATCGATAACCGCAACCTGCGGCTCAACCGGGCTCGCAGTGACTCCGACCGTCCGCATTCGTTCAATGCGACGGGCATTTATACGCTGCCTGTGGGCCGCGGCAAACGTTTCGGAGCCGATATGTCCCGCTGGGCGGACGCGCTCATCGGCGGCTGGGATCTCGGCGCCATCATGCTGTGGCAGAGCGGTCAGCCCCACACCATCCATTCCCAGCGCAACACTACCGCGGTCAGCAACCTGCCCGCCGCGGGAACGTGGGCAAATTACAACGGAACAGATCGGAACATCGGTTCCATCGACAAGCGGGGCGACGGCGTGTATTACTTCAGCGCTGATCAGATCGCCCGCTTCGACTACCCTGCGGCCGGCGAGATCGGCACCGCCGGACGCAATGCCTTCCGCGGGCCCAGAGTGTTCAACATTGACGCGTCGCTGGTGAAGCGCTTCCGGGTGACTGAGCGGCAGACAGTGGTGTTCCGGGCCGAGGCCTATAGCCTCGCCAACTCGCCCATCTTCGGCCTCGTGACTGCCAACCTGAATCTCAACAACCGCGCAACGTTCGGCAAGATCAGCAGTACCTTTGGCAGCCAGAACAGCTCTACATCGGCACGCATTCTGCAGTTGGCGCTGCGTTACGAGTTCTGAGAAGCGAATGTGCATTCGCGCGGCGCGCGCAAGACCTGCGCCGCGTGTCAATGCACGGTCCGGGTCTTCCGGTTCATGTAATCCATCAGCAGATACTGGCCGAGCGTGTATGGCGTCGTGAAGTACGCTTTGCCGCGGCAGAGCTCGGTCACCTTCTGCACGAACTGCACCAGCCCGTAGTCGCTCGCAAGCATGAAGGTGTTGATCAGGATGCCCTGCTTGCGGCATCGCGCGACTTCCTCGAGCGTGCGGCTGATCACCAGCGGATCGAGCCCGAAGGCGTTCCGGTACATGCGCCCGTCGTCGAGCGTCAGCGCCGAGGGCTTGCCGTCGGTGATCATGACGATCTGCTTCATATCCTTCTTCTCGCGATTCAGCAGCCGCTGTGCCAGAATCAGACCGTCGCGCGTATTCGTATAGTACGGACCCACCTGCACGCGCGCCAGCTCTGACAGCCGCAGCTCCTCCGCCGAGTCGTGGAACAGGACCACGCGCAGGCTGTCGCCCGGGTACTGGGTTCGGATCAGATGAGCGAGCGCGAGCGCCACGCGCTTCGCGGGGGTGAAGCGGTCTTCCCCATACAGAATCATGCTGTGGCTGCAGTCCAGCATCACTACGGTGGCGCATGAACTCTGGTACTCGGCCTGATGCACGTGCAGATCGGGGTAGTCGATCTCAATCGGCAGCTTGACGCCATCGCGCTTGAGCGCGCGGAACAGCGTCTCGCTCACGTCGAGGTTCAGCGTCTCGCCGAATTCGTACTGCCGGGATGCGCCGCTCGCCTCGATACCTGTCGCCATGTCCCGCGTGTCGTGCGCGCCGAAACTCGATTTTCCAAGGCTCCCGAGCAGATCCTTCAGCGTCTTGAAACCGAGAAAGTCGATCGATTTGTCCGTGATCTCGACCTTGACGTCGCGCTGCTGGTCACCTTTGCCCGCCTTGCCCGGATCGGTGTTGATGTAGCCTTCGTCCGCGAGCTTCTGCACCAGCCGCTCGATGAGGCGCTCGAGCTCTTCGGCGCTGATGTTCTCGAGCTGTTGTGCAAGCTGCCGAGCGCGCGCGTCGTCGTCGAACACCCTGCCTTCGCGTATCGCGCGCTCGATGGCTTCCCGCAGAGCCTCGAGCGTTTGCTGGTTCAGCTCGCTGAACTGATACCGATCGTACCCGAACCCGCTCTGCAGGAAGAAATCGGCCAGCGCATTCAGCAGGTCCTCCGAGCTGATGCCGAGGTCGTCACCGGTGTAGCGCGAATACCTGACCCAGCGCACCGCTGCCTCTCAGTTGAACTGCTGCCGGCGAACACTCTGCCGCTTTGGCTCTTCGGCGATGATCTCGCGCTTCCTCTCATCGCGGATGAAGCCCTGCTCATCATTGCGGCTGATGCGCCGGTGGGCATACAGCCCCTCGAGGATAAACTCGGCCGCGGACGCGCGCGCCGCATCGGACTCGTTCGATTCGAGCCCCAGTCTGTCCGTCTTCTCGAGCAGACCCTGAATGCCCGCGAGCTGCCGGACCATATCGCTCGAGCGGACGGAATCATCCAGCCGGACCGAGCCGCCGAGGTCGAACCATTGCACCACGCTCGACATGTTCACGTCTTCGAAATACGTGTTGAAGACCTTGCCGACAGCGGTCCGAATCAGTTCCCGCGCCACCGTATCGCCGCCCTTCAGCTCGCCTTCATACTCGAGCTCGAGTTTCCCGGTGATCGAGGGCAGCGCGGAATAGATATCGCAGACCCGCGGCACGGCATCGCTCTCGGCCGCGCAGAGTGCGCGCCGCTCCGTGTTCGACACGACATTCTCGAGAACCGAGATCGGCAGGCGTTGCGAAACGCCGGAACGTTTGTCTACGCGCTTGTCATCGCGCGCCAGGAACGCGATCTGCTCGATGACCTGCCGTATGTAAGTCGGCACCTTCAGCTCGAGGGGCGTCCGCCGTGTTGTCCACGATTCCTGCGTGGTAATGGCGATGCCTTCGTCGAGCGTGAGCGGGTAGTGCGTGCGAATTTCGCTGCCGATGCGGTCCTTCAGCGGGGTAATGATTTTGCCGCGCGCCGTGTAGTCCTCAGGGTTGGCCGTGAATACGAGCATGACGTCCAGTGGCAATCGGACCGGGTAACCTTTGATCTGGACGTCGCCCTCCTGCATGATGTTGAACAGCCCGACCTGAATCTTCCCAGCCAGATCCGGCAGCTCATTGATAGCGAAGATGCCGCGGTTCGCGCGCGGCAGAAGGCCGTAATGGATCGTCAGTTCGCTCGAGATATCCTCGCCGCGGCGGGCGGCCTTGATGGGATCGATGTCGCCGATCATGTCGGCAATCGTCACGTCCGGGGTGGCGAGTTTCTCGACGTAGCGCTCATCGGGCGTCAGCCACGCGATCGGCGTCGCCTCGCCTTTCTCGGCCGCCAGATCGCGGCAGCGCCGGCAGATCGGCCGGTACGGGTTGTCGCGTATCTCGCAGCCCGCGATGTACGGCATTCTCGGGTCGAGCAGCGCCGTGAGCATGCGGATAATTCGGGTTTTGGCCTGCCCCCGAAGCCCCAGAAGTACGAAATTATGTTTGGAAAGAATTGCGTTTGCGATGTGCGGCACCACCGTGTCGTCGTAGCCGACCACGCCGGGGAACAGCGGCTCGCGCCGCTGCAGCCGGCAGATCAGGTTCTGCCGCAGTTCATCCTTGACCGTTCTGTCGCGAGTGCGCTCCTCCGAATAAATGGTGGCGTTCAAACCGCCGAGGATGGAAGGAAGTGTTTGAGTCTGTGTCGAGGGCACGACTGATTCCTCGTATTCCGCGAATTGTAGCAGAGGGATGGACGAGTGCTGCCCCCATCCTGTTACCACCTCCACGAAAACGTCGTCGCCTGAAGTACCACCCGCTTGGGGTGCACCTTCGCCGGCGATCTGTGATAGGTTATCCGGTGTCATGAGCAGGGAACTGGCGGACACCGATTTTCAGCGCTTCTGGCGCAGGCTGCAGCAGATCGGCCTCAATGCCTATGAGGCCCGTTCGTATCTGGTGCTGATCGGTCACCCGCGCTTCAAGGCGCTCGAGCTCGCCGCGCGTTCGCACGTGCCGAGGCAGAAGATCTATGAAGTCCTCGACAGTCTTATCGAAAAAGGTTTCGCTCAGGTCGTACAGGAGAAAACGAAGCTGTTCTCGGCCGTGGAGCCGAGCCTCGCGATACCAAGCTATCTTGCGCGCCGCGCGGAAGCTTTGCAGCACGAAATCACCGAGCAGGGACGGTTTGCGAGCAGCCTTGTCGAAGATTTGAATCTTTCCTATTCGGAAGGGCGCGGAGGCCGCGGCACGCTCGATTATCTGCGGATCGTTGGCGAGCCGGGGCAGACTGCCGCGCAGTATCGCCAGATGCTGTCGGAGGTCAAGACCGAGTATCTGGAGTTCTCGCGGCCGCCCTATGCGGTCGATCCGCTGGATGAGCAGCTCGTGAAGCAGGCGTGCGCTCGCGGTGTTTCCTGCCGTCTTCTGTTCGAGCGCGGTACGACAGATCAGGAGCACCTGACGCGCCTTGAGGAGTATCGTTCGCTCGGCATTCAGGTGGGAGTTGTCGATTCGCTGCCGATGAAGCTCGCGATTTTCGATTCCAGCCAGGGCATGATTGCTCTGCTCGATCCAGTCATCACCAAACCTTCCTGGACGTCGATCGTGTTCGACCATACCGGGTTTGCCGAAGCGATGAAGGGACTGTTCGAGACCTACTGGCGGCGAGCCATGGAGCAGCCGGCCGCAACCGCAGCGAAGGCCGGACCGGGAGAGTAGGAGCGATCAGCGGGTTGAACTGCTCACGCGGGAGCCCCAGGTTCACATCGTGGGTCGCCTTTCCCCCAGGTCCTCATCCAGCTCGCCGCCACCGCCCGCACGAGCGCTGACTCGGCCTCTGTCCTGCTTTCAACATACATTTTTTTCAGACCATCTGAAGCATGACCTGTCTTCGTACAGCAAACCAGGGTAGCGGGACGCGCTCTGGACGGCTATGCTGCGGGATTGCGGCCACAGTATTCGCGTGCCGCGCACGAGGCTGAGCGTTCGTGCGACTTCGATCCTGTAGCCGGATACGCTGCCTTGCGAAGAAGCTCCACACCTGACGGGGAAGCGTTCAGCGGTCTGCCCCCCATCGAAACAATCGCTGCCGCGATTGTGTTCGCGCTCCTCATCACGGTTACGATCTACGCTCCCGCGCTCAATGGGCCGTTCCTGTTCGATGATCATGCGCTGCCGTACACCCCGGCCGCCGGTTCCGAACGTCCGCTGCTCGAGTGGATCTCCGGGGTTCGGCCAGTGCTCATGTTCACGTACTGGCTGAACGCGCGATTGCTCGGGCCCGGCCCCGTCTCGTACCGAGTCGTGAACATTCTGCTCCACGTCGCGAACTCGATCCTGGTTCTGCTGTTTATCCGCCGAATTCTTCGGCTGCGGGGAATTGCTGCGGGCCGCGCTCTCATAACCTCGGCCGCGGCCGCCGCCTTGTTCCTCGTCCATCCGGTTCAGACGGAGTCGGTTGCGTATATCGCCGGAAGATCGGAGACGCTGACGGCTCTGTTTTCGCTTTCGGCGCTCGTGCTGTTCGTGCATCAACCGGGCGGTGCGATGTCGGGCAGGGCAGCGATCATGATTCTCGCTCTGTACGTAGCCGCAATCCTGTCCAAAGAACAGGCAGTAATCCTTCCGGCGTTGTTCCTGTCGACCGACGTGCTGCTGTTTGGCCGCTCGCCGCGGCAGGCCGTGTGCGAACGAAGAAAACTCTACGTCGGACTGGCGGTTCTGGCTGCTGCCGGACTGGCGTTCGTGGCCAGTGTCCTGATCGGCGCGACGACAGCCGGCTTTCGCGTCCAAGGGCTGTCCTCATACGAGTACTTCCTGACGCAAAGCCGTGTCGCATTCCTCTACCTCCAGCTGATCCTGTTCCCGGTGTCGCAAAACGCCGATTACGATATTCCGGTTTCGCGCAACCTGTTCGATCACGGTGCGCTTCTTGCGCTGACGGGGATTGTTGCCGGCCTCGCCGTCGCGTGGCGGCTGCGCCGGCGGTACGCACTGGCGGTGTACGGCATCGCTCTGTGTCTGATTTGTCTCGCGCCCACTTCAACCGTGATTCCAATCAAAGATGTCGCGGCCGAGCGTCGCCTGTATCTACCGATCGCCGGCGCGTCGCTGGTCGTCGTGGAGATTCTGCTCAGGCAGCGGCCACGCGCCATAGCCGCGGTTGGCCTCGCGGTTGTGATCGGAGCGATCCTTACGTACCACCGCGCGGCAGTCTGGGGCGACGATGTCGCGTTCTGGTCCGATACGACTTCAAAGACACTGACCAAGACCCGCGGTTACGCACACCTGATGCACTCGCTGCTCCGCTCGGGAAAATGTGAGGCTGCCCTGAAAAAGGCTGCGAGCTTCCCCGCGCGTGCCGGTGATGACTCAGACTTCCTGGTAAGCCTCGGCTCTGCCTACGAGTGCACGAACCGCCGCGAAGAGGCTGTACGCGTATACGAACGCGCCGCCGCGCGGTCGCCCGGACCGGGTATGTACCTGATTCTCGCGAAGGCCTACCAGCGGCTCGGGCGCTGGGCGGATTCCGAGCGGGCGCATCTCCATGCGCTTCAACTCAAACCGCATACGGCATTCGACCGACTTGCGCTCGAACGCGATCTGCGGCAGACAGAACAATCACGGACGCGAACCATCGAAAATCATTGACCGTCCGGCCGAGTGCCGACTACCGATTCACAGGACCGTCTGCGGCGGCAGCATGCGCAGCTACCGCGCCGTCGGGTTCCTCTGTAGTGACCCCGCCGTAGTGCTTTTCACACACCGAGTGAGCTATTCTGCGACAGCATATTCCACAGGCTGCGCCCCACTGAGGCGTGAACGGTTCGGTGGCGAAGCAGGAGGCGGCAGGCTATCGACAATTCGGGCGTAAGCTGCCGGCGAGATCGGGATGTGCGGAGGAGAGATTTCATGAGCTTTCGTCGAAGAATGACGGCATTGATGACGCTGGGCCTCTTTGCAGGCTTGACCGTGGTTGCGTCCGCACAGGAACAGCGGCAGGGCAAACCGGAAGGAGAGCGCCAGCGAACCGAGGCCACGACGCTGACGGGCTGTCTGGCTAAGGGTGACACGGCGAATCAGTACGTCCTTACGGAATCGAGCGGTACAAAGACGACGGT
>DASSSG010000549.1:0-8184 GCA_035708545.1 Bryobacteraceae bacterium
GGCCCGCCAGCGCGAGGTCGCGATTCGCGGCGCGCTCGGAGCCAGCCGCAGCCAGATCGTGCGACAGCTCTTCGCAGAAAGCCTGATCCTCGCCACAGCCGGCGGGATCACCGGGCTTGTGCTGAGCATCTGGCTGACCCGTGGTCTCGTGCGCTTCCTTCCGTATGACCCGGCGATCCTCTCAGTTGCAACCACTCCGGATGCGCGCGTCCTGGTCTTCACGACCGCCGTCACCCTTGGAACCGCATTCATCTTCGGCCTTATCCCCGCGTTCCGCGGCGCACGGGTTCCGCCGTCGGCCACGCTCAGGGAAGAAGCCGGCTCGATAACCGGCGGTCATGGACACGTGCAGCTGCGCAAGGCATTCGTCGCTGTGCAGGTAGCTCTGTCGGCGCTGCTGCTGATTGGTGCCGGCCTGTTCCTGCGCACGCTCGACAATCTCCGCCGCGTGAATCTCGGCTTCAACACCGAAAACGTCGTCATGTTCGGCGTGCGACCCGCCGTTCGATATGAAGACGGCCGTAAGCTGCAGCTTTTCCGCACAACGCTCGACAGCCTCGCCGCTGTCCCCGGCGTGAAGGCCGTCGGCGCGAATACCACTCGACTGCTCATGGGCGGCCGCTGGGACAGCCAGATCAGCATACCCGGAGTAGAGATGAAGAACGGCAACGTCCCATGGAGCTTCTTCAACGCCGTCACGCCAGGCTACTTCGAAGCGCTCGGCATTCCGATCCGCATGGGCCGCGGCTTCTCCTGGCGCGACTGGGGCAGTGATCGAAAGCTGTGCCTCGTGAATGAGGCGCTCGTGAATGAGTATCTCGGTGGCGCTAATCCGGTCGGGAGGCGGATGGGACAAGGCCGCAGTGTGGCGGCCGATATGGACATCATCGGCGTATTCGGCAACGCCCGGTATCACGATGTCCGTGGCGAAGTGCCACGGCAGACGTTTGTAAACCTCGACTCCCGCATCAGGCAGACCAACAGCTTCACCGTATATGCGAGGATTCAGGGCGATCCGCGGCAGATCATGCCGGCGTTGCGCGAACAGGTGCGGCGTGTTGATTCGAACCTGGTCGTATTCGACATGCGGACCCTGAACGATCAGCTGAACCTGCGTCTGTCGAACGAGCGGATGCTGTCATTGCTTTCCGCCGGGTTCGCGCTGCTGGCGACGATTCTCGCGGTGGTTGGGCTGCACGGCGTTCTCGCGTTCGTTGTGACGCGGCGCACGCGCGAGATCGGAATTCGGATGGCGCTCGGCGCTGCACAAGGCGCGGTAGTGCGGCTCGTCATGCGCGAAATGCTCGCCATGATACTGCTCGGACTGACCACCGGACTGGCGGGCGCATGGCTGTCCGGGCGCTATGTCGAGACGCAGCTGTTCGGCGTCAGGGCAGCCGACGCGCCGGTCTTTGCGATGAGCGTTGCGACGTTACTGGCTGCTTCGCTGGCCGGTTCGCTCGTGCCTGCTCTGCGCGCCTCGAGAATCTCGCCATCCCGGGCGCTGCGGCACGAATAACGCTCAACTGCCCGCAATCAATGCTGGAACGCGCACGCCGTGGTGCCGCGTCAACGTAGCCAGGTTCGGGTTCGCTACTGCTTCTCGTACACGGATGTGAACGAGGCTTTCTTCCCTTCGGGCGTCATCACGTTGCCCCGAATGGTCATCGTCTTGCCATCCGCCGAGACGAGCCGAGTAACCGAACCGACGGTCTTGCCGGCGCGTTTCAACGTGCCGGTCGCTTTCGCGGCGCTGGCATTTTGCAGGATCATCGCATCCCACATGGGGAAACCTGTTGCCCTGATCTCTTCGCCGTCTTTCGTGTATGTGAACGACGCATTGATCGGCTCGCCGGTGGCCAACGTTCCCTTACCCTCGTATCGCCAGCCGCTGCCTTCGGGAGTGTATGTGGCAGTCAACTCCTTCGGCATCGGCATCCCCGTGTACTTCGATTTCGCGGTGTTCAGTTTCCAGGTACCGATCGTATCCACAGCCGTGGCGAGACCGGCAAAGGCACAGAGCATGAGCAGAATTCGGTTGAGCATGTTTCGGATCCCTCCTGCGGGCGGCACGTGGAACCGGCCGTGCGCGTCGCGGTCGTGCATTCTATCAAAACGCTGGCGACCCTGGCACAGAGTACAGCGGCCTCCGTATATTTTGGCCCTCTGGTTGCTCGTATGCAGGTAAGGTGACCGCGTTGATCTCGACTATCGAGTGAGTTACGGTGCGCACTCCTGCGCGCGCGGGTAAATAATGCCGTCGTCCTCTGCCTCCACCCTCGGCCCCTACCAGATCCTGGGACTCATCGGCTCGGGAGCCATGGGGGAGGTTTATCGCGCGCGCGACGCCCGCCTGGGCCGGGAAGTGGCTCTCAAGATAATCCGCAGTGAGGCTGGCGGGAGCGCGGCGCGCCAGCGCTTCGAGCACGAGGCGCGCGCCGTCGGGCAGCTCAATCACCCGAACATCGTCACGATCCACGACGTCGGCCATGATGACGGCAAATCGTGGATAGTGACGGAGCTGGTAGAGGGCGAGACCCTGCGGGCGATCATCCGCCGCGGTCCGGTCCCGCTGCGCCGCCTGCTCGATATTGCCATCCAGATCGCGGAAGGACTTGCGGCCGCCCACGCTGCCGGCGTCGTGCATCGCGACCTCAAGCCCGACAATGTCATGATCGCCCGGGACGGCCGCGTAAAGATTCTCGACTTCGGACTCGCTAAACCGCTTCTCACAGCTGCCGACGGCGAATCTGAGGCTGCGCTCGACAGCGCGATCACGGCTCCGGGGATTCTCGTCGGAACCGCTGCTTATGTCAGTCCCGAACAGGCGCGCGGAGAGCAGGTCAGCTATTACGCGGACCAGTTCTCGCTGGGCGTCATCCTGTACGAGATGGCCACGGGGGAACTGCCGTTCCGCGGCGATACGCCGCTCGAGACGCTGGCGCAGATCCTGCGTGAGCCCGCCCCCGAAGCGGCAGTCGGGCCGGTCCCGTTCCGCTGGCTGATCATGCGCTGCCTGCACAAGGAGCCCGACCACCGATACGCAAGCACCGCCGATATCGTTCGAGAGCTGAGCGTCGTTCGTGATCACGTGACGCAGACGCCAACCGCGGAACAGACCCGGGCCGCGCTTCACGAGCGCAGCAACCGCTTCTCATCGCGTCGCCTTTTGATCGCACTGCTGTTTCTCGCAACTGCTGCTGCGGGTTTCCTGTTTGCTCGCGTGCTCGGAGCCGGGCGAGCCCCCGACCGCGGCGGCGATGACTTTCTCCCGTACGCGGGCACCAATGCGCTTGAACTCTTTCCGGCGCTGGCGCCTAACGGCCAGACCGTCGCCTGGGCGGCGGAGGTCGGCGGTACGTTCCAGATTCTGGTGCGCAGTACCTCCGCGTTCGAACCGACACAACTTACACACGCACCGGCGGATTGTCTGCATCCGTTCTGGTCGCCCGACGGCGCGCGCGTTTATTACGTCTCCGAAGCATACGGACAACCTTCACTGTGGTCGGTTGGCACCACGGGTGGGGCGCCGCAGCTGATGCTGCAGGACGTCACGCGCGCTGCGGTTGCCCGAGACGGCCGCACTTTCGCGCTGCTCCGCAGCGATGGCCGGCTGTGGCTGGGCGAGCCTGGCGGCACGCTGAAGCGCTGCGAGCGCGGGCCGTTCAGGTCCGCCACGTTCCTGCCGTGGAGCTTTCTGCGATTCACCCCTGACGGCGTGTGGCTCGGCGCGTGGCTTGCGCTGCCCTCAGGCCGGTCTCAGTTCTGGCGGGTACCCCTCGGGCAGGGGGAACCCGAGCGCATCCTGCACAACCTGACCTCGCCTGTCGGCCGACAGTTCGACTGGTTGCCGGACTCGCGGCATGTCGTATTCGGCCAGGCCGTCTCCGGCAGTTCACACCTGTGGCTCGCGGATACCCGCTCCGGGCGGGTCTCACCGCTGACATCCGGCACGGGCAATGAACTGGCTCCGTCGGTGGCGCCGGACGGGCGCACGATTGCTTTCAGTTCGACCGGGCTCGATTATGACGTCGTTTCTGTGCCGCTCAGTGGCGGCGATCTGGAAACAGTGGAGTCGACCACGGCGTTCGAGTTGTCGCCTGCGGTCGCCGGCGCGGGCGAACTCGCGTTTGTGACTGACCGGCGCGGATCGCCTGAGATCTGGTTCGCCGAACGGCCTCTCGTCACGCAGGAGCATTTCGGGATGGATCCGACGATCCTCATGACCGATCTCGTCTTTTCACCAGGGGGCCGGCGGCTCGCCTTCCGCCGAGTCGGCAGTCGCGACGAGTCGATCTGGATCGCGACCATTGCCGGCGACCCTCCCGTGCGTCTGGTGTCTGAACCCGGCAACGCGCCGCAGCGCGGGCCCACATGGTCGCCGGACGGCAACTGGATCGCCTATTATTCCATCCACGACGGCCATCACGTGCTCGAGCGCGCCCGCCCCGGCAGTGTGGAACCGCCTCAGGTGATTCGCGCGGATGCCGGGACCGACGCGCGGTGGTCCCCGCGCGGTGACTGGATCGCGACGATCGCGCATGGGCAAGGGCTCCAGTTGATCTCCGCCGACGGCGGGCGCCAGCGCTCGGCCGGATCGGGAAGCTGGCTCGTGCACGGCTGGTCAACGGACGGCCGCACCATCCGCGGTCTGCGTTTGGCGGGCCGCCGCCTCGCGTCCGTGTCGCTTGACGTGGAAACAGGCCGCGAGGCCGTAATCGCGGATCTCGGGCCGCAACCGGCGTCCTTTACGTACGGCATGGCCGTGGGATCACCACCGGCGGTCGGCTTCGCTCTATCGGCCGACGGGCGCAGCTTCCTCACGTCTGTCATCCGCCTCGATTCCGATATCTGGCTGCTCAGAAGCAGGGAACCCGCGCGGGCGTTGGCGCATCTCAAGTCCCATTGATGCGCTCGATACTGCTCGCTGCTTCGCTCCTTTTCTCGGCCGCAGTTGCGCGCTCCGACACCCCGGATCATCTGCGCGGAATCGTACGTGCGGCAACGCAGAAGTTCCAGGCCAGCACGGCCAAACGGAATGCCTGGTTGTACATCCTGCACTCCGAACGCAGGGAATATGACGCGAGCGGGAAACCGCGGTCCGAGGAGAGCTTCACACTGCGGCGCGATGCCGAAGGCGAGTTTGTGGTCTCGCGCCTGCTCGAGCGCAACGGTAAGCCCGTGTCCGAGGACGAGCGCCGGCGGATCGAAGAGCGAATCCAGGCTCACCTCGCGGAATTACGCGCACTGCCGACAGAGGAGCGCCGCCGGCGCGCTCAGGAAGCCGGGCGCAAACAGAGCGATGAAGATGCATGGATTGCCGAGTTCCCCGAAGCGCTCGATTACAGGCAGGTTGGCGAAGAGGTCATCAACGGCCGCCAGGCCCTGGTTCTCGAGTGTTCACCGCGGCCTGGCTACAGGCCGACAAACATGCGCGCTCGGGTCTTCGAAAAGACGCGGGGCAGGATGTGGGTCGACAAGAACGAGAACGAGCTCGTCAAAGCCGATGTGGAAGTATTCGATACGGTAAACATCGGCTTCGGTCTGTTTGGCCGGATTGAAAAGGGCACGCGATTTCGTCTGGAACGGCAGAAACTTGCCGATGGCGTCTGGTTACCCACAATGCAGAGCGTGCGTTTCGCCGCGCGCATCCTGCTGGTGAAGTCGATGAATCGGGAGTTTACGACCCGCTACTCCGACTTCAGGCCCCGCCCGTCAGAAATGCAAAAGGCCGCCCGGTAAAGGCGGCCTTTGCTCAGGCGCTGTTTATCGCGAGTGCTTACACCTTTTCCGGTACCACGAACGGCGCCCGATACCTGCGCGTGAACATCTCGTTAGCTTCTTTGTCGCCGATGACCTGCATCTTCTCTGAATCGAAGTGCAGCGTTCGGCCGACGCGGTAGCTGATATTTCCGAGGTGCATGAGTGTTGCCGAGATCGCGCCCTCCTCGATCTCGTTATTCTGCAGAGCGCGATCGTTGGCCTTCACCGCTTCGATGAAGTTGCGCCAGTTATTGCCTGGCACATTCCCGGACGGACCGGGCTCGACCTTCGCCCGGCGCTTTCCCGGCTCGCCCTCAAAGGTTCCGAGCCAGCTCTGCCACTTCGCGTACCCGTCGATCGCGATTTCACCCTTCGAGCCGAAGAAGGTGTTGCCCACGGTGTTGCCGCCGGGTTTGTCGCCGCCGATGCCGGCCTCGTGATTCGAGATCCAGTGCCGGACCTCGAACTCGAGCAGGCGCCGCTTACCCTGCTCGTTGAACTCGCAGGCGACGTTCAGAGTGTTCGGCGTTTCCTGATCGTCATCAAACATGAAGTGTCCGCCGATCGCACTGATCTTCGACGGATACTTCACGCCCAGACCCCAGCGCGCGATATCGAGCTCGTGAATGCCCTGATTGCCGAAGTCGCCGTTGCCGTATTCCCAGAACCAGTGCCAGTTGTAATGGAAGCGGTTCCGCGTGAACTCGCGCTTCGGCGCCGGGCCCAGCCAGAGGTCATAGTGAACGCCGGGCGGTACCGGTTCAGGCTTCGTGCGGCCGATCGTATCGCGCCACTTGAAGCAGAGGCCGCGGGCCATGTAGACGTCCCCGATGAGGCCTTCGCGCATCTGCTTCACGCAGTCGATGATGGACGGCGATGAGCGTGCATTCACGCCGCCCTGCGCGATCTTGTTGTACTTTCGGGCCGCCTTCACGATCTGCTGCGACTCGAAGATGTTATGCGACTGCGGCTTCTCGCAGTAGACGTGCTTGCCCGCCTGAAGCGTCCAGATCGTCTGGATGGCATGATTGTGGTTGGGGGTCGCGATTGAAACGGCATCGATCGACTTGTCATCGAGCAGCTTGCGAAGATCAGTGAAGGCGGCTGGCTTCGGCCGGCCAGCCTTCTCGACGCGCCCCAGACGCTCGTTCAGAATGCTCTCGTCGATATCGCAAAGAGCCGCGATGTCGACGTCCTGCATTCTCATGTACTGCCCGAGATGGGCACTGCCCTGGCCTCGGAGGCCGACCACGGCAACCCGCACGCGATCGTTCGCCCCGGCCAGCGGCCTGGACAGGGTCGTTCCCGCGGCGACGGCGGAACTCATTAAGAAATGTCTTCGGTTCATGGGACCTTCGGGGTGATGTCAGTCATTGTAACGTGGCGCACACGAATCCCGCGGGCCAGAAACAATGTTCGTTCTGGAAAGACTCGATCCTGGAATCCGAGGTTACGCGCCAGCGCGCAACCATGGCTACAGCCCCGCAACCAGGCGGCTTGACGGGTACGCTCGGAACAACCGCTGCGCGCCGAGCGTATCATCGGAGGAGATCGATGCGTGCCAGATACATTCCTTTATTCGGTGCGTTGCTGCTCCTGATCGGTTACCGCGCCCACGCGCACGGAAAGTTTCGCCGTCGAGCGCGATAAAGCCGAGTTTCTGCGAGTGAACCTGAACATGAAAGCCGGCGAGTTGCGGCTCTCCGGAGGGGCGACCAGGTTCCTCGAGGGCAGTGCGACTTACAACATTGAGGGGGGCAAGCCCGTGGTCAAATACGCCAGCGTCGCGGGCCGTGGAAACCTGACGCTCGACCAGCCGACGGTCTCGGCCACGCTCGGGAATGCGAAATGTATTTGGGAGCTGCGGCTGCCGAACGATGTTCCGCTGGATCTCGCGGTCGATTTCGGCGCCGGCGAGGCCAAACTGAATGCCGGGAGCATATCGCTGCGCAGCGTGGAGGTCCGGATGGGAGCCGGGCGCCTCGATATGGACTTGCGCGGCGACCCGCGGCGCAGCTACGACGTGCGGGTCCGGGGCGGAGTCGGCGAGGCGGTAATCCGCCTGCCGAAGAATGTCGGGATATCCGCCAAAGCGACGGGTGGACTCGGTTCCATCAATGTGACGGGTCTTCGCAAAGAGGGCGATCACTGGATCAACGATGCCTACGATCGCGCCGGCCGCACGATCCACGTGGACGTGCAGGGTGGCATTGGCGAGATCAGCCTCATCGCAAACTAGCCAGGAGCTTCGCCCTTGATATCCCTTCGGGATATGGAAGACAGTTTTACACCCGCCTGCGGCGGACAACGAAGGACGAAAATTGACAGGCATCGGCGTATCAGGTAAGACGGAGCAAACGGGCTGTGGATTGAAGCCGTTTGACTCACTGGCGCTGTAAAGCCCGAAAGTCAGTTTGGTCC
>DASSSG010000550.1:0-3837 GCA_035708545.1 Bryobacteraceae bacterium
ATCTCACAAAACTGGAGGGCACCTGGACTCAGGGCGGCAACGATATGCCGCTCACATTTGAGCGCAACAAGAAATAAGGCAAGAAGCAAGACCAGAGGCAGTCCGCTCGATACCGGCGGCCTCAGTCTTCGACTTCGGAAAACACCGCGAAAGAGCGCGGGATCAGATCGTATCCTTCGCCGGCCTGTAATACCAGCGGGTCCGGTTCGGCAGCGGTTCTGGTATCGAGCACGAGTTCCCATCGTTTCTCGCCCTGCTCCTTCGGCAGATAGAAGACGATGTTCTCCCAGTGCGGGTTGAGCATCATGAGGTATGTGGCGTCGCGAAGCGGCTGCCCCAGGGGATCGAAATGGTCCAAAGTCCTCCCGCTGAGCTTCAACCCAAGACAGCGAACCCACCCGGCATGCCATTCGTCCTCGTTCATTTCGCCCCCGTCGGGGCGTACCCAGGTGATGTCCTGAAAACACCGGCCCTCGATCTCGACGCCCCGCGCGCCGGCAGGGTTGATCGAGCGGTCCTGGAAGAACTTGCGACGGCGAAGATTGGGATGCTCCCTCCGCAAAGCGATAAGTCGCTGTGTAAATGAGAGCAGCGCCTTGCTCCGATCATCGAGGTTCCAGTCGAACCACGAAATCTCGTTATCCTGGCAGTAGGCATTATTGTTGCCCTGTTGCGTGCGGCCGATTTCATCGCCGCCGCAGATCATCGGAACGCCCTGCGAGAGGAGCAATGTGCCGAGGAAGTTTCGCTTTTGACGCTCGCGCACGGCAATGATGTGCGGCTCTTCCGTCGGGCCCTCGACGCCATGATTCCACGAATGGTTGTCGTTGGCCCCGTCCTGATTGTCCTCGCGGTTCATTTCATTGTGTTTCTGGTTGTAGCTGACGAGATCGTGGAGCGTGAAACCATCGTGCGCGGTGACGAAATTGATGCTGGCTGAGGGGTGACGAGCATCTCGCTGATAAAGATCGCTCGATCCCATCAGGCGGTATCCGAGCTCGGCAAGCTGCCCCTCGTCTCCCTTCCAGTAGCGGCGCACCACATCGCGGTACTTACCGTTCCACTCGGCCCACAATGGTGGAAAGTTGCCGACCTGATAACCGCCCTGCCCGACGTCCCATGGCTCCGCGATCAGCTTCACCTGAGAGATGATGGGGTCCTGATTCACGACATCGAAGAACGCGGAGAGGCGGTCGACGTCGTGCAGCTCACGCGCGAGTGCGGAGGCGAGGTCAAAACGGAAGCCGTCGACGTGCATTTCGGTCACCCAGTAGCGGAGGCTGTCCATGATGAGTTTCAGCACCTGCGGATGCCGCACATTGAGCGTGTTTCCGGTGCCGGTGTAATCCATGTAATACCGGGGATGATCGGCGACTGTGCGGTAATACGCGAGATTGTCGATGCCTTTGAAGCTCAACGTCGGCCCGAGATGATTGCCCTCCGAGGTGTGGTTATAAACAACGTCGAGGATAACTTCGATACCGGCGCCATGGAGCGCCTTCACCATCGCCTTGAATTCCGCGACCTGCTCGCCGGTGTCGCCTGAGCTCGCGTAGGAAGCCTCGGGCGAGAAATAGTTCGTCGTGTTGTAGCCCCAGTAGTTACGGAGCCCGCGATCCAGCATGATTCTGTCCTGTAGGAAGGTGTGCACCGGCATCAGCTCGACAGCCGTGACTCCGAGCTTCTTCAGATATGCGACCACCGCGGGAGCGCCTAGTCCTGCATATGTGCCTCGCAGTTCCTCGGGGACCTCCGGATGAGTGGCGGTGAAGCCCTTTACATGAACTTCATAGATGACAGATTCATTCAGCGGCGTCAGCGGTGGACGATCGTTCTCCCACTCGAAATGTGACGTCGTGACGACACTCCTGGGCATGCCCCACGCGCTGTCATTCTCGTCACATGCCAGATCGGCGGCCGGGTCGCCGAGCCGGTATCCGAAGACGGGCGCGTCCCAGTTGACCTTGCCCGCAATCGCCCTCGCGTACGGATCGATCAGCAGCTTCGCGGGGTTGAAGCGCAGACCGCGATCCGGCTCGTATGGGCCGTGCACGCGATAACCGTAGAGCTGGCCGGGCTTGATGCCGCTCAGATAAATGTGCCACACGTTGCCGCTGACTTCCGTCAACCGATATGTTTCCGACTCCGGCTCATCGCGATTACCGAAAAGGCAGAGGTCGACGGCCTCGGCATTGTCTGAATAAACCGCGAAGTTGCACCCCACGCCGTCCCAGGCGGCGCCCTGCGGATACGATCTTCCGGGCAGGATGGTTCTTGGCATGTACTATTTCGGCTGCAGCCGAACTGATATGACTCGCGGCCGGGCTGCAACATAACAGGGCGTCGATGTGCTTTTTCGCGATCGCCGCCACGCCCGGCTCCACTCACGGCGGCGATGTTCTCGGCTGGAAAGGGACGCTACATATAATCAAATAAATATTGCAGGAGTCTTATGCCTGAGATTCAGATTATGAGCCGGGTTACTACTCCACGGCAGATCCTGAACCCGCGCGACATTGAGTTCGGCCGCACGTTTGCGCCCGACTGGTTCGTCATGGAGTACCAGGACGGTGCCTGGCGTAACCCGCGTATCGAAGAGGTGCGGCCGCTCGCGCTGCATCCGGCCGCCGTTGCACTGCACTACGCGCAATCGGCATTCGAAGGCCTCAAGGCATACCTGCACGCGGACGGACGAGTCGTGCTGTTTCGTCCGGACATGAATGCGCGGCGGATGAACAAGTCAGCGGAGCGCCTTTCGATGCCGCCGATCGACGAAGAGCTGTTCATCACCGCGCTCAGCCGGCTGACCGAGCAGGAGCGCTTCTACATCCCGCCCGCTCCCGGCAGCCTGTACCTGCGGCCAGTCATGTTCGGCACCGAACCGTGCATTGGAGTACGCAGTTCGAGTGAGTTCATTTTTTACGTGCTCGCTCTGCCGACAGGTTCGTACTTTCGCGAAGTTTCGCGCGGCACGGGCATGGTCGACGTGCTGGTCAGCGAATCTGTCGCGCGGGCGGCGAAGGGCGGCACGGGTCACGTAAAGGCCGCCGGCAATTACGCCGTAACGCTGCAGGTCATCATGGAAGCGCGGAAGAAAGGCTGCGCACAGGTACTGTTCCTCGACGCGGCCGAACGGACGCGCGTGGAAGAGATGGGCGGCATGAACGTCTTTTTCGTGCGTGACGGCACGTTGATCACGCCGCCGCTGACTAACACGATCCTGAACGGCATCACGCGCGACAGCATCCTTCGCGTCGCGCCCGATCTCGGGATTCCCGTCCGGGAAGAAGTCATCGACATCAATGACGTCGTGCGCGAAATTGAATCGGGCCGCATCACCGAAGCTATCGCGTGCGGCACGGCTGCGGTGCTGACCGGCATCCGCTCGCTCCAGTTCGAGGACGGACGTGTCGTGCGATTGCCGGGCAATGCCGCGGGGCCCGTCACTTCCAGGGTTTACGACCGTCTCGTCGGCATTCAGTATGGCGACGACCCTGATCCATACGGCTGGATCACCGAAGTCTGCCGGGTTGAGGCCGGCGTTTCCCGATAGCACCGGTCAGTCTTTCGCGGCACTTCCGGCGCATCCATATCCCTCGGGCACCGGCTGCAGGGTGAAGTAAAAAGTCGATCCCCTGCCGAGTGCCGATTCCGCCCAGATGCGGCCGCCATGGTGCTCCGCGATGCGTTTCGCAATCGCGAGTCCGATCCCGGTACCCGGGTATTCCCTGCCGTGCAGGCGCCTGAAAACGCCGAAAATCGTCTGAGCGTACTGCATCTCGAATCCCCGTCCGTTATCGCTTACCGCGCAAATCCAATGTGTGGCATCGCGCTCCG
>DASSSG010000551.1:0-9667 GCA_035708545.1 Bryobacteraceae bacterium
GTTCCTCGAGTATCTCGACACCCGCGGAATCGAAGCCGGCGAGCAGATCCTCGAGCTCGGGTGCGCCAGTCAGTTCGTCGGGAAGGACGTCGTTGACCTCATCGTAGAGGACGTAGCCCTTCTCCTTGCCGGAATCGACAAGCTGCTTTATTCGGCCGAATTTTTCTTCACTGGCCACGCGAGCTGCTCTGCGGAAAAGTTGTCCCTGGTGTTCCCAAGTGTACTACACGGTCATTGGTACTACTGCGCCCTCTGAACCCGCGCGATCTCTTGCAGTAGCTTCATCGCCTGCTCCAAATTGCCGCCGCGTTCCGCGTCCCGAAGCTGTGTTCTCAGACTGGCGATCTCCAGCTGCCGTTGCTCCCGCCGCAGGACGTTCAGATATGATACCGCCTGCTCGGCCGTGAAGACCTCCTCGCCGCTCTTATCGGCAAAAACCGATTGCGTCAGCAGGGTTCGTTCGCGCTCTTCGAGTCGCCCCTCCAGATCTGTGAAGCCGAAGTCCGGTTTTGTTTCATACAGGCGCACAATACTGTCTATGATGCGTGCGCATTGAAAACGCTCCACAAGTTGTGGCATACCCGCGAGCGCGGGGATCAGTATCCGGCGAACCTCCTGGCTGTCGATCAGCGACCGCAGCACCGTGCGCTCTTTCAGCGGCAGTTGCTGCGCATCGCCACTCACCGCATTGCCGTTCCGTGCTCCCGCCCCGCTCTTTCGCAAATCCCCGAGGATCAGCCCGCGCTCAATTCCGATATACCCCGCGACTTCCTCCGCAACCGCGGCACGCTCGATCGGATCCGGGATCCGCCGGATTGCCGGCGCGATCCATTTGAATGCGTTCGCCTTGCCCTCCGCCGTCTGCCCGAATTTCTCTCGCGCCCGCAGCGACAGCCACACGTGGTACCCCACCGCCCTGTCGATCCGCTCGCGATAAGCGTCGGCGCCGTTCGCTTTGATGTATTCATCGGGATCGAGCCCGCCTTCAAGCTGCGCAACCCGAACGCGCATGCCCTCCTGAATCAGGGCTTCGACGCGTTCCGCCGCCTTCGACCCCGCTTCATCGGGATCGAGGTTCACGACGATCGTTTCGGCGTGCCGGTGAATCGAGCGCAGCTGCGCGACCGTAAGTGCCGTGCCGCAACTCGCAACTACTTCCGCGATCCCGCCCGCATACACGCCGATCACGTCCATGTAGCCCTCCACCAGAACCGCGTGCTCGTGCTGCCGTATGCTCTGTTTGGCGCGGTTCAGGTTGTACAGGACAGTGCTCTTCTTGTAAATGGGCGTCTCCGACGAGTTCAGGTATTTGGGCTCCTCATCGCCCAGCGCCCGGCCTCCGAACGCGATCACTTTGCCCGCTTCGTTTTGAATCGGGAACATCAGCCGGCCCCGAAAACGATCGAAAAAGGTCCCGTCCTCGCGTTGCAGCACCAGGCCCGATTGCGCGAGCTGCTCTCTCGTGAACCCGTCGTGCTCGAAAATCCGGAGCAGCGACGCGCCCGAACGATCCGAGAACCCCAGCCCGAACTGCCGGACGGTGTCCGCGCTCAGCCCGCGTTTCGTCAGGTAGGCGCGCGCCTCGCTCGCCCCCGCAAGATTCGACTGAAAGTGAGCCGCCGCGATCTCGTGCATCCGATACAGGGCCGCCCGCAGTTGCGTCTCCGCGTCGGCCTGTTCGCGCCGCGCCGGAATTGGGATGCCGTAACGTTCCGCAAGCGCGCGCAGGGCCTCATAGAACGTGAAGCCCTCCAGCTGCATGAGGAAGTTGAACACGTCCCCTTTCGCCTGGCAGCCGAAGCAGTAGAAAAACTGGTGGGTGGCGTTGACCGAGAATGAAGGAGTCTTCTCGGTGTGAAACGGGCACAGCCCCGTGTAGCGCGCCGATGAGGCCTTCTTCAGGCGCACGTATTCACCGATCACGCTGACGATATCGACGGTAGACTTGACCTGATCGACAAAATCCATCGCGCGTCGCCGGCAACTATTATGACAATCCGCGAAGAGGTCCCGTCGGACTTCGAAGCGATCCGCCGCGTGAATCGCCTCGCCTTCGGCCGCCACGATGCCTCCGATCTCGAACTCGTTGCCGGCGCGCTCGCGCGCCGGCGGGAGCACTGTGCGATACCTTTCGCCATTCGGGCTGATATGAAAAACCGGGTGGAAGCCTCATGGCTCCACCCGGCAAAATGCAGGACAGAATCTCCGGCGTCAGAAGATCGTGATCGATCGGAAGCGAACCGTCACCATCGTACTCGCCGACTGTCCAGCCGCATTCCGTACCGTCAGCCGGATCTGGTAATCGCCCCAGCCACCAGCAATCTGAATGCGAGTGACCGGCTTGCCCTGGTCGAGCACGGCAGCGCCCGTCTGCAGCGGCTCCCAGATATAGGTCAGCGGCCCGCCGCCAGAGGCTTCCACCGACCCTCTCGCATCCAGCTCCAGCTGCCGGTAGATCGTGTCGATCACCGCCGGTCCGGCAATGATCGCGACCGGCGGCGGCCCGGTCGGAATGTTCACCGTCACCGTCACCGAACACGTCGCGGCCGTCGTGCCCGGCGCGCCCGTGGCGGTAATCACGTACGTAGTTGTCTGTGTCGGGCTCACCGTGATCGGCCCGCTCAGCGGCACGGTCCCGGTGAAGTTGGTCACCGTCACCCTCGTCGCATTCGTCTGCGTGAACGAAATCGTCGACGTCCCGCCCGTGGTCGTAATCGTCGCCGGATTCGCCGTGCACGCAGTCAGCGTCGGATTAGCGGCCGGCGGGGGCTGCACCGGCGGCGGGTTCACAGTAATCGTGGCCTGCGCCGATGAAGTGCCGAACCGGTTCGTCGCCGTCAGCGTATACGTCGTCGTATCCGCCGGCGTGACCGCGCGCGTGCCGCTGGCCGAAACCGTGCCCACCGCCGGCGAAATTGTCACCGTATCCGCGTTCTCGACATTCCACGTCAGGGTCGTCTGATCGCCCCTGATGATAGTCATCGGATTCGCGGTGAAGGTGATGATCCGCGGCGCGGTTCCGCGCTCCATCACCGTAACCGTCACTGTGCAGGTGGCCGCCGGTGTGCCCGGCGCGCCCTCTGCCGTGATCGTGTAAGTGGTCGTCTCCGTCGGCGACACCATGCGCGAACCGCTCGGATCGACGCTGCCGATGCCGCCCGTGATATTCACCGTATTCGCGTTCTGCGCCGACCAGAAGATCGTCGCCGTTTCGCCCGCGGTGATGTTGGTCGGACTCACGTGACACGCCGTCAGCAGTGCCCGCGGGACCTCCTCCACCACGACGGTCGTCGTCGCGCTCACCTCACCCGCGCGGTTCCGAGCCGTAATGCGATACTGCGTCGTGCGCGCCGGCGTGACCGCCCGCGATCCACTCTGCGGCAGTCCGCTGCCAATGTCGGTAATCGTCACCGTATCGGCGTTGACCACCTGCCAGTCAATCGTCGAGCTCTGCCCCGCGCGTATGCTCGCCGGGCTCGCCTGGAAGCGAATGATCTGCGGCAGCTCGATCCGTTCGGTCGAGATCTCCACGCGATCGATGCCCTGCGCGCCCTTGTCGTCCCGCACCGTCACGCGGAACGCATAGTTCGTGCCCTCAGCCGCGGTGAACGTGGCGCGCGCCGTATTGGCTCCGCTGAGCGCCACCGCGGGACCCGCGATCTGGGTCCACTGGAACGTGATCGGATCGCCGTCAGGATCGAAGGAACCCGATGCGTCGAGCGTGATCGGGCCCGCCGGCACTCCGATCTGGTCCGGACCCGCGTCCGCCACCGGCGGCTCGTTGCCGCCCGTGCGCACGCGCCGCGAAAGCAGCTCGTAGCGCACTCGCGGAACATCGACCGGTACCGCATGCTGCACGCCGTTGTGACCCTCGAGGTAGTTGCGCGGCGCCATGAAGTTGCCGAACTGGAACCCGGCGACCACGCGGCCCCAGTTGCTCCGCGTCAGCAGCGTCTCGTTCATTCCGCCTTCCAGCGTGAAGGCGAAGCGATCGGTAATCGGGAAGACGAACCGCGCCGTGCCGCCCGGCCGATCCGCGTATCCAACGCTCTTCAGGTAGCCGAGATTGCCTTCAACATACACGTTGCGCATCAGACCGACCAGCGCGCTGACGCCGATCTGGTCGATCGTGCGTATGTAGTACTCGTTGAAGATACTGCGCGTCAGAGCGACCCGGTTAAGCACCCCTTCGTTCAGGAAGCCCTTGGAACCGAACACACCCACTCGCCCTCGCGTGAAGATGTAATCCAGGGTTCCCGAAGCCTGCCCGAGCCACGCGTTGCCCACGGGCACCGCCGGATCGAGCCCGCCAGCTCCCGTTCCGAAGGTCGCGGTGACCGGTGCGGCGGTGCCGATGCTGAGCGGCGGCAGCAGCGACACGTCCCTGAATATCCCCCTGCGCGCCCGTTCTTTGAATCCGACATTCTTGAAGCTGCCAAATATGCCGGCCTGCGCGCGGGTGGCAAAGCGGTTGACCAGCCCGAAATCGAGCTGCCCCTCCTGGCGATCGCGGAAGTACAGGTATTCGCCCTGGAACTGCACCGCGAACTGCTCCTTGAATGGCAGGAACAGGCGGCCGCGGCCCGTGAACGTCAGGTCCTTGTTGCTGTCCAGGCCCGCGTTCATGTTGATCGTCGCGTAACGCGGCATGCGCGCCCGCTCGATCTGCTCGGCCGTGCGCGTATCCACGATCTGCGACGTCTCGGCGGCCGTCAGCGGCTTCGGCTGCCCGCGCACGAACGTGTCCAGATCTGACTGCGCCTTGCGCACATCGGCGAGTTCCTTGCGCAGCGCGTCATTCTCACCTGCGAGCTTCCGCAGCATGTCGGCGATCTCATCCAGCCGGTCAAGCCGCTTGAGGATGTCTGCGCAGCATTTTTCGGCCGCGGCAGCTGCCTGCTGCTGCGCCTGCATCGCCTTGATTGCTTCGTCGATGCCTCCGGCGGCGATCACACGGCCCGACGGGTCCGTGACCGTGAGCGTCACGCGGCGGTTCATGAACCGCGCGTTCTTCTCGCGCGAAGCCACCTTCGGATTGCGCTCGCCCAGACTGCTCGTCGTGAGCTGATTGGCATTGGCCTGATACTTCACCAGAAAATCGCGAACCGTGTTCGCGCGGCGCAGTCCAAGGCGCTCGTTGTAGCGGTCTGAGCCGATCTGATCGGCGTGGCCCTCGATCTTTACTCGGTAGCCTGGGTTCTTCTGCAGCAGTTCCGCCAGCCGCAACAGGCTGGGAAACCCATCGACCAGGACCGAGGAGTTGAATTCAAAGTTGATCTCCTCCCAGTCGTCTTTCGAGGCTTGTGTATTCAGTCCCTGCGCGAAAACCGCCGGACTGAACAGCGCCACGAGCGACGCCAGGGCAGCGTACCGGTGGAACCTCATTGCACTCCCCCTCTTCGTGGATGACTTTGTATTGTTTTGTTGTTTTCGGGTATACAACGCCCGCGAAGCAGTCGATCGATTGCGAATCGATCATAGCGGTAGATCGGAGATAAGACGCGCGTAACCTCTCACTGTTTCAACAGTTCAGGTACGGTGGTATAATGTATAACACATCTCGTGCCGGACAGGCGATCGCTCGTGTGAGCTGAAGGCTCCGCGGGAGGAAAGTCCGGTCTCCACAGGGCAGCATGCCGGCTAACGGCCGGGGGGTGATGCCGCAAGGCAGCGCTCACGGAAAGTGCCACAGAAAACATACCGCCGGGCCGCGTACCGCGTTTCCGGTAAGGGTGAAATGGTGCGGTAAGAGCGCACCGCGGCTCGGGTAACCGGGTTGGCAGGGTAAACCCCATGCGGAGCAAGACCAAATAGGGGAGGAGGAGCGGCCCGCTCCGTTACTACTTCCGGGTAGGTCGCTCGAGCCTGGCAGTAATGCCAGCGCCAAGATGAATGATCGCCGCTCCGCCGTTCGGCGGAGAACGGAAACCGGCTTATCGTCCGGCATGAGATCGCCCCAAAACCGCGCGCTTCCAGCCCGCCGCCGCTGTCCTCGTTGTATACAGAGATTTGCCGCCTCCGCTCTCCTACGCACTGGCCGCCACCCGCCCGGACGAGCTAACCGGCCTGATTTCTCACCTCCCCGATCTCAAATCGCTCGGCTTTCGCTGGATCACGCTCATGCCGACCTGGCTCGTCGTCGATGAGATCCCGCCGCGCATCGACCTCAGCCGCAGCCCGCAGCTCGCCGAAATCGCCGCCGCCGTTTCCGCCGTTGTCGAGTCCGGCTTGAATCTCAAGCTCGAACCGCACCTCGACTGGGAGACGACACTCACTGGAGGTCCATACGACTGGCGCCGCCGCATGTACATCGCTCCGAATGACGCATATGCAGATCGCGTCATCGCGCCATTGTTCGGGCTTGCCGTCGAGGCTGCAGCCTCCGGCGCAGAATGTGCGCTGACGCTCGGCTCCGAGCTCGATGTCTCCCTCGCCGAGTTCGCGCCGGAATGGGAGGCGCTCTTCCGCGCGCTCCAGCCCCGAGCCGCCGGTGTCACACTCGGCCACAATATCAACCACGATTCGCTGAACCCCGGAACGGACATCCGCAAACCACTCAATGCCGAGCGGGCCCGCCGCGGCCTCCCTCCGCTCGACTGGCGTGCCCACCGCGAGCGCACCACCGAAGCCCACCGCTACCTGTCGCGGCTCGACTACTCAGGGTTCAGCTTTTATCCCGACGCGCGGACCGGGCGCTCCGACCAGTGGTGGCGTGCCGCGACCACGCAGGTTCAGGTCCGCATCGTCGGCCGCGCGTTTCAGAAGCAGGTTCAGACTCTCACCAGCCGCCTCCGCCGCAGCGCGGGCGATAAGCCGCAGTTCGCCATCGGCGAGTTCGGCATCGGCTGCACCGATCCGTCACGCCCCTGGCACTTCGATGCAGGCACGTTTCTGTCTCCGGACGGCAGCATGGATCGCGGCGCTCGCGAGCTGCGCCGCAAGTACTACATGGGACTGCTCGAGTGCCTTCGCAAGGCCCCGCACCTGTTCGCTTCACACCCGGTGACGTTCTGGACGATGACGCACTACGACTTCCTCGGCGCCCTCGGCTACGCCGGCTGCGAGGCGTTCCGCGATGACGTGTTGCGGGATGCTGTCGTCAGATACAACGAACTGCCGTAGGCGCGGAAACTGCCGCGTCGCCGCAATGAAGTGATATGATCCTCCACTTCCTCCACAGGGGACAGCATATGCGAACCAACAGGAGGTTCAGGCGCCTGCTCCGGAGAACATCGGCGGCTCTCGTACTGCTCTCGAGCATCACCTGCCTGTCTGCCGCGCCTCGCGGCACGTTCATCGGACTTCCCGTAACGGCTTCGTGGAATGACGATCGCCGGACGATGACTCTCGTGAGCGCGCTCGTCTATATCGATCCCAATGGTATGAAGTGGGAAGCGCCGGCAGGCTCGATCGTCGACGGCGCCTCAATTCCGAAAATCGCGTGGTCGCTTATCGGCGGGCCCTATGAGGGAGCCTACAGGGAACCCTCTGTTATCCACGATGTCGCCTGTCGGCAAAAGACTCGCCCGTGGGAACTGGTCCACCTGGCGTTTTACTATGCCATGCTCGACTCGAACGTGAATCCGACGCTCGCGAAGGTCATGTACGCGGCTGTGTACCACTTTGGGCCACGCTGGCCATATGCCGTACAACGCACCGGCCTGTCGCGGAAGCAAGCGGCAAAAGCCAGGTCGCGCCAGAGCGATGCCAGTCTCACGCTTAAGGTCGAGCCGCCGCCCCGCCGATTGAGCGAGCCCGATTTTGACAAGCTGAAGGCGCAGATCGAGCAACGCGACGCCTCGGGGACGCCCATGTCTCTCGAAGAGATTCGGAACATGACAGCTCCGGAGTAGTCGCACAACGCCGGCCGCGAGCCCGTCCCGCAGGAAACCGGCGCGACGCGCTGTATCCGGATACAATCACGCCCAGTGAGTCAGATGGATTATGGCGAGGTCATTGCCAAAGCGCGGGAGTTCCATCCATGGGATGCAATGGCGCCATCCGCGCTCTCCAACCTGATAAAGCGGGGACCGTTTCGGGCGTCCGCCGAAACTGGTTGCGGCGGAAGCACAATCATCCTGTCTCACCTCAGTGCCCGCCACACCGCCTTCGCCATCGAGGGCGCCGATCGTACCATCACCGAACTGCGTGCGCACCCCGACCTCCGCTCCGACCACGTCACCTTCATCGAAGGCGAGACGAAGTGCACCGTGCCTGTACATGTCTTCGCGAGCGAACTGGATCTCGTGCTCCTCGACGGCCCGCATGCCTATCCTCTCCCGCAGCTCGAGTTCGTCTACCTTTTTCCGCGTGTCAGCGTCGGCGGGTGGCTCGTGCTCGACGACATCCAGATCCCGTCAGTGTACGAGTTGTTTCGTTTCCTGCAGAAGGAGCCGTCGGTCGTGCTCGAAGAAATAGCGCTGCGAACTGCTTTCTTTCGCCGAGTCGGACGCGGGGATCACGGACCCGACGGCTGGGCGTTCCAGGGAATCAACAGGCACACCATCCTGCGTTACTCATGGCGAGATCGCCTTCGTCAAACGCTGTTCGGCCGGCGCTGATCGCTTCGCGCAACCGCAACCCTTCACCGAGTCCCCACCCTAAACAGCGGCGACGCGAGATAACAGAGCCCCGCCCCCACCACCGTCATCGCCAGCCCCCAGATCATGAGCTTCCGAAACAGCGCCCCCGCCGCCGGCCCCTCCGGCGCCGCCGCGATCGTCAGCGCCCCCAGCGTAGACAGCGGCGACACATCCACCAGCGCCGATCCAATCACGATGGTGATTGCCAGCGCCAGCGCATCCACGCCGGCCAGGCGCGCGGCCAGCGGCGGCGCGAGCGGCAGAAACGCCGGCAGCACCACTCCCGACGTGCTCGAGTACGCCGAGATCACGCCCATCACGAACGCCACCACTCCATGCACCGAGCGCGGTGTCGCCACCCGCGCCAGCGCGTTTTCGAACCACGCGAGCCCTCCCGCCCGCTCGAGCGCGCCCACCGCCGTGCTGATCGTGACCACCAGCGCGATGATCTTCCACGGCATCCGCCGGACCGCCTCGCGTGCCGGGGCCGCACGCAACAGCAACAGGATTACGGCCGCCGCCAGCGCCGGCCACCCCAGAGGCCATCGCAGCAGGATGACGCTCGCAATCCACGCCGCCGTCACCGCGGCGGTAACCACGTGCACTCTCTCGAGCCGGGGCGGGTCGGGCATCTCGAGCCTGTCGGTTCGCCGCCACGATGCGATCCCCCCGCACAGCACATACGCCGCGCTCCCCACGAGCACGTGCGCCGCCGCATGAAAGATCCACACCCGGAACTCATGACCGCCCAGGCCCGAGCGCGTCATCAGCGCGCTCGCGATCGCGCCCGTGGTCGAGAACGGCGACAGGTTTCCCGCATTCGCGCCGTTGCAGACCATGAGCGCGATCAGAAACGGCGGCAGACCTGCGCGCACCCCCGTATTCATCGCAAAGGGCGCGATCAGCGCCGTCGAGAGAATCGCGCCCGGCCCCACCATCGCTGCCAGCGCCGCCAGCATGAAGAACGCCGGCGGCAGCCACCGCGCCTGCCCTCGGCACAGCCGCAGCGCCTGCGCGACCGCGCGTGCCATCGTGCCGTTCGCCTGCGCGCACGCGAACAGCAGCGTCACGCCCGTCAGGGTTAC
>DASSSG010000552.1:0-2678 GCA_035708545.1 Bryobacteraceae bacterium
CGCCGCCGCGAGGAACAGGTCGGGATCGGGCTTGGCGCGCTCGACGACGTCCCGGGTGATCACCGGGACCTCGGGGGGGACGCTGAGAAGCTCGATCACGGGCGCAGCGGTTTCCCTGTAGCCGCTCGTCGCGATCGCCCAAGGAACATTGAGCTCGGTCAAAAGCGAGAGAATCTCCCGGGCACCGGGAAGGACACGAATCTGGCTGAGCCGCCGCGTGTACGCTTCGGCATGCAGGCGCCGCAGCTGCGCGGCATCCTCACTGCTGACCGGGCGCCCGGTCTCGCGAAGAAGGGCGTTGGCGAACAGACCGCCGCTCATTCCCACCTTGCGGTGAATGCGCCAGACGGAGACCTCGATTCCGGCTCGATCGAGGGCTTCCTGCCAGGCGAGGACGTGCTGGTAGACGCTGTCGACGAGTGTGCCGTCCAGGTCGAACAAGAAAGCCTGATCCCTCATAGGGACTACCCAACGGTTTTCGGTGAGTATCTTCGCTTCAGACATTCGCGCGCGATGCCTCGCGTGTCGGCGGTGCCTGTGTGAGAAGGCGATGGATCTGCCGGATCGCGCCGAGATGGTACGCGCCGTGCCCGACGAGCGCCATCGCCGACGTGAAGACTACCATAGGCTTGTCCCATGGAACAGGACCCTGGGTTATTGCTGCCAGCAACTGCTCGTGCTCGTGGCGCAGCGCATCGCGCAAGCGGTCCCACGCCGCGGCATCGACGGTCTGTGTGCGCCAGCTCCCAGGCCAGTCGGCGTTCTCGTACGCGCTCTTCCCGCGGAACGCGCGGTTGGCAAGCGACAGGCTGTAGTGCAGATGGCCGGCGTGCGCGGCAATTGTGTTCATTCCCGGGGCGGGGGCGCGAGAGGCGACGTCTGCCGAGATTCGGGACAGCGTTCCAAGAAACCCGGAGTCAGGCTCGTTGGTTGTGATCCATGTCGATTTCGGGTCGGGTGGGGCCACATGCGCCTCCTCGAGCAAGTTGCTAAGGGCCTTGATGAACTGCTCGCTGTCAATGCTCATTGTCGCGCCTCCCGGTGTGTGGCTCTTCAACTCGATCGGTGCCCGACGTCCCCGCCGGAATTGAACCGCGTTGCTTTACGTGGTTCTTGTGCTCCGCCAATGCCGGCCGCAGTTGTTCTTGCCAGAATCGCATGAAGCCAAGCTGATCCGGTCCCGGCACGACCAGCAGAATGTGGTCGAAGCCGGCGTCCACTGCTTTCTTTATTCTCTCACGTGGCGGCTCACGTCGGGCCCGCAGGGGATGCGTTCCCGAACGTCCTCCATCCGGACGAAACGGCTCGCCTCCTCGAAGTTCGCGACATTTGGTAGCTCGGCATTCACCTTCCAACCGAGCGTGCCGAATCGAAAGTGCTCGTGCGTCGAGCACAGCTGCCCGCGCAGCTGAAGCCCGCGGCCGACAGCTTCAGCGGCTCGTTGGGTGGCCGCCCGCTACAGCCAGCGCCGCACCGACGCCTTGTAGGGCGCGTACTCAGACGGAAACCGCGCCTCGAGGTATCGCTCTTCTCGGGGAATCACGATAGCCGACATAAGCGCGACGGCTGGAATGAACGTGAGCAGCAAGCCGAGACTGTTGAACCAGAAGGCGAGTCCGAGCTGAAGCAGAGAGAAGGCAAGGTAAATGGGGTTCCGGCTGAAGCGATACGGCCCTGTGCGGACGACTGTGGTCGTGGGCCGGTCACCCTGAACGGGCGTTCCGGCCGCTCGGAAGGTGCGAACTGCGGTGAGGAAGAGGGCGACGGCCACGAGCGTCAGCAGAGCGCCGACGGGCGTCCCAAGGGAACGCGACAGAAGGGGCACCGGCCAGAGCGTGTGAATCACGAGCCCGAGTACGATCGCGCTTAGGTAGACGAACGGAGGCCGAATCAGCCCCAGGTTCGCAACCTCCGGCGCAGGAGATGCCGGACCGTCGCCTCTCAGAGAATCGCCACCCAAACGGATTCTCAATGGGCCGCCCAACTAGCGGTTCAACGAGCGCATGGCGGCTTCGGGATACCGATCTCCCGCTGTTGGAGCGATCGTGTCCAGTGAGGCCAGGTCGTCAGGAGATACTGAATGCGATTTGCCTCAGCGTTTTCTGCCACACGCTCGACGCGTGTCGATCCTGGAATCGGAATCACCTCTGAGCCGCGCGAGAGCAGCCAGGCGAGGGCCACCTGCGCTGGCTTAGCGCCCGTCGCGCGGGCGACCTCCTCGACCTTGGCAACAATGGCAAGATTCTTCTGGAAGTTCTCACCTTGAAACCGCGGATGTCGGCGTCGCATGTCGTCCGGCGCGAGGTCGTCTGCCGAGTGAAACCGCCCGGTCAAAAAACCGCGGCCCAACGGGCTGTAGGCGACGAAGCCGATGCCCAGCTGCCGGCAGGTCGCGAGTACCTCTCGTTCGGGATCACGAGTCCACAGTGAGTATTCCGTCTGCAGCGCGGTAATAGGATGCACCGCGTGCGCGCGGCGAATCGTTGCCGGTGCGGCTTCGGATAACCCAAGGTACCGCACCTTGCCGGCAGTCACGAGCTCGGCCATCGCGCCGACTGTTTCTTCAATTGGCGTGTTCGGATCAACGCGGTGCTGATAGTACACGTCGATCACGTTTACCCCGAGGCGCTGCAGCGACGCGTCGCATGCCTGCCGTACATACTCCGGCCGGCCGTTGA
>DASSSG010000553.1:0-3842 GCA_035708545.1 Bryobacteraceae bacterium
CCAGGTTCATGTCCCAGTTGCTGATCCCGGGCCCGCGATACACGCGGATGGCCGCATTGCCAAACGTGCCCTGGGCCGGGCGCGCAAACGCCGCCGTATTGAACCAGCGCGAGAATCCTCGCTCGCTGCGCGAAAGCGGAATCGGTGCGACGACAACCGGCCGTACGCCGTCGCCTCCCCCGGTGATGTCGGCGTTATCCACGGTCGTGAAGTTTACGCTTTGGGGCAGGCCGCTGGAGACGTTCGTAATCCCGGACAACTGCCAGTTATCGAACGCCCAGCGAACGACTGCACTCGGCGCGACTCTGCTTGCTTTCGGCAAATCCCAAAGGTAATTCACGATGAACATGTGGGTCTGATCGTAATAGGCGAGACCGTAGTTCCATACCTTCCGAGACAGGAAGCGCGATAGAGTTTCCCCGTCCGAGCTGCCGACGCCCAGCGCCTTCGACCATGTGTACGCCACACCGAACTGCACGCCCGGCTGATAACGGCGTGTGAGGCCAACTTGAAGGCCGTTATAGTTGGACGTGCCGACGTTCTCGATCCAGGACATCGCATTGTAGCCGAGGTAGGGACGCAGGAAAGAGTCGGGGAGCGCTCGAGACGGCGCCGTAGGATCGGCGCTCGAGGGAAGAATCTTGTTCCGTAGGGCAGCGCGTTCAGATCCTGCGCCTGGACCAGGTGCCGCCCCTGATGGCCGACGTAAGAAATGTCGAGCAGCATGGCGGCCGGCAACTGCTGCTGAATTCCGAAGCTGTACTGGTAGACGCCGGGAACTTTTGGATCGCTGTTAAACGCCTTTTCGCCGCCCGGAAAAATCGCCGCGCCGGACTGCGACTGCGAAAGCGCGCTCTTACACCGGCGCATTGCCCTCCAACGGCGCGAGGCATATCCGGAAGACGTTCCCACCCGAGCGTCGCTGCCAGCAGAGAAGCGGTGAACAGCCACACCGTCATGCCGGACTCATCGACTTACCTGCGAGGAATCCTTCAGGGTCGAACTGTGCCGTTTGAAGCTCGCGTCTCAGCCGCTCAGATTCTTCAGCGGTAAGCTGGCGCCTCGGCGCGACCGCGGGACCACAATCGATCCCCGACCAGCCAAGAATCGTCTTCAGGGCAGGCAGCATCGGGAACCGGAGAACGAGGCGAATCAGATCATTGATGCGATCCTGCACTTTCCGCGCGCGATTGTAACGGCCAGCGCCTGCATGCTGCCAGACCTCGACGAACAACTCGGGAACCAGGTTGTAGAAGCTGCCGATTCCGCCGCCCGCGCCCATCAGAACACCTGCGGCGAAGACCTCGTCGCGGCCGTTCAGGATGATACGCCCCTCGCGCGAGATCAGCGACATTCGATAAAGATCAAAGTCGGTGAACTTCAGCCCGACGACGTTTGAGATCGTGCACAGATCGAAGATCTGGTCGAGCGTTGCAATGGACTTTGAGAACTCGGGGAAGTAATAAACGAGGACGGGCAGATCGGGCGCCGCTGATGCGATGGCCTCGTAATAAGCCTTTACTTCTCTAAAGGAGAGAGAGCCGACGGGCGGCAGGCTGCTGATGGCGTGAACTCCAACTCGCGCGCGTGCCTCGCAAGTTCGACCGCATCGGCGGTCCGGCCGGCTCCGACATGTGCGACCACCGATTTCCCGGCGGGCGAGTTCCGCACGGCGAGCTCGGCTGCGAGCCGGCGTTCCTCGAGCGGAAGGAGCAGCCCTTCGCCTGTTTGGCCGCAGACATAAACGCCATCGACTCCCGCCGCGTACATGCGCTCGAGCAACTGCTCCATCGGTTTCCGCGCGAGCCGCTCATCGCCAGTGAGAGGCGTGACCAGCGCCGGCAGGACACCAGCCAGAGATGCCTTCATTTTTCGTCTCCCCGAAGCCAGTTCATCGTGAACCTCGCATACGTGATCTTCTCGTACGGCCTGTTGACACCTCGCTCATAAAGCAACCCTATGCTGCCGTCTCGCAACGCAGCCAGGGACGAATACGCCGACGGCCCTTCGTACACCGTCCTTGACACAGGCCATGTTTTGCAGTCGTCAAAGCTCGCCCGCACCTTCATCTGTGTTCTCGATTCGCGGCTGGCGGGATTCGAGAACAGCAGAGCGCGCTTGCCGCCCTGGCCGCGGGCATCATGGCGAATGAGAGATGCCTGGCAGATCGGTTCGATCAGCGTGTCGTCGAACCAGAGATCCGGCCACGTTGCGCCACCATCCCGACTTCGCGAAATCGCCCGTTTGCGTCCCTTATCCTTTTCTCCGCCTTCGGAACCCCAGTAATTCCGCATGTTGAGCAGCAGCGATCCGTCGCTTAGCTCCGCCACCTGGCACTCGTCCGTGTGCTTCTGCGCCGACCCGCCGAGCTTCCACTTCCTGCCACCATCATCGCTGAAGAACACGTGAGAAACCTTCACCCACTTTCCATCGATCTCCTCGCGATGATCGCAGGGGATGACCAGCCGGCCCCTGTAACGGCCGCGCTCGACTTGTATACCGATGCCGGGCCCAGTGGCATACCAGGTCCACGCCGGCTTCTTGACGGACTGGGTGATTGTGACGGGTTCCGACCACGACCTCCCGTCGTCCGCGCTCTCAGTGACCAGCACGTCATTGTTGTCGCGGCAGAAAGGAAGAAGGATCTTTCCGTTTCGCCTGTCGACGATCGGGCAGGGATTGCCAATCGTGATCTTCGCCGAGCCGCCCTCTTCGCGTACGATCGCCTGTTCCGACCAGCGCGCGCCCCCGTCTTCGCTGCGCTTGACCACCAGATCGATATTGCCGTGATCGCGGCCATCGTCCTTCCGGGCCTCGGCGAAGGCGAGCAGCGTTCCTTTCCGGGTTACCAGCAGCGCGGGGATACGGTATGTGTGATAGCCGGCGTCGCCTGCCTGAAAGACGTCGATTTCGCTGAAGCACCGGTGCTCTCGCGCGAAGGCCGGCGCGGCCGCGCAGCTTAACAGGAAATGTCTTCTGTCGATCGTCATAGCCTTCAGAACATGTACTTCAGCGCAAATTGCACGTTGCGGCCCTCGCTCGCGCTCGTGATCCTGCCGAAGTTCGGGTTCGTCACAGTTGTGTTCGGGCTTCCCATATTGGCGTGATTGAGCGCGTTGAAAGCTTCGGCGCGAAACGTGAGCCGGTGCCGCTCCGTGAGGAAGAACGTCTTGTGCAGCCCCGCGTCAAACGTAACCGCCGACGGCCCGCGCAGCGCGTTGTAACCGAGGTTGCCGTACCGGCGCTGCGCCGCCGGCGCTGTAAGATCGAAAGCCGCTGCATTCAGCCAGACCAGGGGATCGGCGGTGTCTGCGTACGGGTTGACGCCGGGCACGACATCGGGGCGCTGCCCACCCGACCGGCTGTTCCCCACCATGTCGCGGCCGGAAACGACATTCAGGGGGAGACCCGACCTGGTCGTCAAAATGCCCTGGAGCGTCCACCCGCCAAACAGGGCTCGGCGAAGCCCGGCTCTCGCGAAGCCGCCCGTCGGAATCCCGACCGAGTAGACGCCCACGAATCGGTGCTGGATATCACCCTGTTTGGGACCATACGAGCCGGCGAGGTTGTAGACATCCTGAATCGTGGTGTCGGAGAACGTGATGGTCGCATCGGCTGCACCATATGCAAGCGCCTTGCCCCACGTATAATACGCGTCGAACGTCATGCCCTTTGCCAGACGCTGATTCGCTGACAGCTGCAGCGCGTGATAACTGATGCGCGCCGAGTCCTCGAAGAACTGCACGTCGCCGAACTCGGGCCGCGGCCGCCTTCTCGTTGCCGGGTCGATCGCGTTTACGTTCCGAGGTGAGATCAGCTTCAGCGTGCGGCTCCCCACGTAC
>DASSSG010000554.1:0-2670 GCA_035708545.1 Bryobacteraceae bacterium
CTACCTCTCCTCAAGCTTCCTGCGCCGGGTCACTCCCGATAGAGTCATATCGTATCTGTTTACCGGCCGAGGAACTTCTCGAGCCGCTCGATCTCGCGCTCTGCCGCAGCGAGGTTCTTCTTCGCGCCCTCGACGTCGCGCTCCCTGAGCGAAGCCTCTGCTTCATCGAGGTGAAACTCCATACGCTGCTGCGCTGTCGTGATATCGCCGCGCATGCCGAGTCCGCTCCGCGCCTGCTCGCTTCGCATGGTTTGCAGTGACGTATTGAGGGCTCGCGCTCGTGTCCCCAGCAGCATCAGGAGTTGCCGCTGCTCACGAAGCTCGCCGGCGTTCGTGGCCGGAGCCGTTGCGGGCTGAGGTGCAGGCGCCGGCTTCACGAGCGTACGCGATGGTACGGGTGCCGGCTGCGCGCGTTGCTGCACCGCGGGCTCCGGCGTACTTCGCGCGATGGAGGTTGTTCGCGGCGATTGCCTCGGTTCCGCAGTCGGCACCGGCGTGCGCTGCGCCGGCTCGGGTGCGGGCTCGGCCGCTTTGCTGTCGGGTATATTCGTGACGGGAACCGGCGCGGGAGTCACCGGCTGTGCGGGTGCAGAACTTGCAGGGGCTATCGAACCTGCAGCGGGTGCGGCTTCACTGGAGCGCAGGAATCGCGGCCCCTGCCATGCGACGATCGCCAGCACCGCAACTACGGCTACACCACCCACCGCCATGTACAACCCGCGGTGCCCGGCGCGCGGCGGCGGTAAAGTGGCCGGCGTGGGCAGCGGCGGAGGCGGCGCAACAGCCGCGCTCGCAGCCGGCATCACCGTGCCCCGATCGGACACCGGCAGCGGCGCCGCCGCAATTACCGAACCGGCCACGGTGTCGAGCGCACGCCGGAACGCCTCCGCGGTCTGAAACCGCCGCTCCCGCTCCTTTGCGATCGCCATCAAAATAATGTCGTTCAGCGCTTCGGGCAGCCGCGGGTCGATCGCCATTGGCGGCACCGGCTGCACGCTCACGTGCGCCGACATGATGGAGTAATCGCTCTCGCCCTCGAACGGCCGCGTGCCCGTGACCATTTGATACAGCGACACGCCAACCGAATACAGGTCCGCGCGCGCATCGACGTTCTGCGGATCGTTGATCTGCTCCGGCGACATGTAATACAGCGATCCCACGGTGAGCCCCGTCTGCGTCAGGCGCCGGTCCGCGATCCGCGCGATGCCGAAGTCCATCAGCTTGACAGTCCCGTCCGGTGTCACAATCATGTTCGCCGGTTTGATATCGCGGTGGATGATACCGCGGCCGTGCGCGTACGTGAGCGCCGCCAGCACCTGCATCGTGTAGTCGATTGCCTGATCGACCGGCAGCGGTCCGTTCTTCAGCAGCGCATCGATCATTCTGCCTTCGACGAACTCGATAACCATCACCAGCTGATTGCCGACCCGTTGCGCGGTGTGCAGCGCGACGATGTTCGGATGATCGAGCTTTGCCTGCACCTCGATCTCCTGCATGAAGCGTTCGGCGAGTTGCGTGTCGCCCTCGAGATTGGGCAACAGCACCTTCATCGCTTCGACGCGTTTGGAGATGACGTTCTGGACCTTGTAGACCTGGCCCATGCCGCCAAAGCCGAGGACGTCGACCACTTCGTAATCACCGACTCGCTGGCCGATCTGAAACGCCACTGCCTCTCCTCTTCTGGCGCCACTTCACTGGAGTGTGAGCTGCTGTTGTATGGCTTATCGGATGCTCTTCGCGGAATCCCCGACCCTGGGCTTGCCCGCTCCGGAGAAGTTCCCGACTGCCGAACCCTCGTCCACCTCGGTAATCGTGATCTCTCCCAGGTCCTCCTCCACTTTGCGCAGGACTTTGCCGGTTGCCGGATCGCGAATCTCACGCCCGGTACGTTTCACGGCGAGCTTGTCGCCGACCTTCACGCCCGCCCGCGACCCGGTGTTGATGATCACCGTGTTTCCGGTGACGTCGGCGATCAAGGCATCAATGGTCACGAGCTTCGCCGGTATGCGCGCGGCGTTCGTTCTCAGCTGGCTCGCAAGCGCCGTGGTCGCCTGCTTCGTTGCCTCGCCGAGAATGCTGTTCGCGAAATTGCTGCTGCCCATATCGATGTTCCCGCCGCCCGCGCTGACGCCCTCGCCGCCGGCGCCGAGCAGGCTCGTTCCGCTTCGCTTCGACTCGCCCGTACCGCTCGCGACCGCGAGAATTTCGGCCGTGTCGGTGCTCACCAGCCTCGCCGTGATTCCGACCACCGCCTTCGAATTCTTCAGCCCGAGCCCGCCGACGCCAAACCCGCCAAGGCTGCGTCCAAATCCGCCGACCTTCGTGTTTCTGTCGTCGCGTCCGAATTGCGTGATGCTGCCGATGACGATCGCGTCCACACCCAGAATGCGGCCGATCTTCGCCGCGCTGTTCGCGTCGGCGCGGTCGCTGTTGGACAGGTTCTGCTCCGCGATGATCTTGTCGAGCATCTTGCGCTCGATCACCTGGAATGTGCCGTCACTCACGAGCTCGTTGACGAGCAGGTCGGCGATCCCTTTGCCCACGTCCGCATTCGTGCCGAAGATCGCATGCACGGTGCTGCTGACCGTCGCGTAATCGAAGTTCATGACGGCCACGCGCGGCTTCTGCGCAAAAGCGGGCGCCGTGGCCAGGACCGCCGCCAGACTTGCT
>DASSSG010000555.1:0-8575 GCA_035708545.1 Bryobacteraceae bacterium
CAAAGCTGCGGACCGTAAGTTGACGCGGCGCAGACCACGTTGGGAGCTCGGAGCAGGTGCCTACCTCCGCGTTTGAGTCGCTGCTTCTGCTGCCCGCACGATTCCATTTTGCGGCGCTTCGTAACGCGCCCGGCCGTCCCGATGACTCCTGACGACTGCTGTTCAGGTTGCTGCGCCGGGCCACTCAGTCTCTGGATCGTTGCTGGTGCGGATGACAGGAATTGAACCTGCACTCGCTTTCGGGAACCGAAACCTAAACGTGCTTTCGTGCATTTCGGGTGCTTTCTGCGGCATTCAAGTGGCTGATTTCCGCGCAAGCGGCTTTCCACTGCTGGCGCGCTTTATCCGGCTGACCGTTACGTCAGACAGACGAGCATCCCGGAAGCTTCCGCAGACCCGCCCTCGCGTCGTGGCGAGTTTCTGCGGAACCGCCCGTCGAAATGCAATGGGCGGCAGCCGATCCGTGAATCACGATCCAAATGCCTGGACGACAGGAACGGTCGGCTGATCAGGACTCGCAATAGCAACCATGTCGCCATCGGGATCGCGCATCCAGCACTCCCAATCATTTCGGCCTCTTTCCACTTGACGGGTGATCTGGCTCGCGCTGAGTCCGACGGCGTATCAGTTGATCGCGCTCATTGCGTGCGTGATGCCGCGGGTAGAGGCAGCTGGCACCCAGGGGTCCCGTTGTGTGGCAACACCGTCGTAACGGCACTAATGACACATCGGACTATGCTATGGGCGTACAGTACGGGACCGTGCAATCCGTCCTGAATCCGCGGCGTCCGACCGCCGTACCGGTGCGCTCGCGAGGGCGCTCTCCATTGTTGTGGTGTTCGCAGGCGTCGGGGTCAAACGCCTCAAGCACTTCCCAGAATGGGACTTGCCGATCACACTAACGCTGTTGGAATGAGGACACTCGTACTTCCTACCCAAAACCGTATCTGGACACTCGACAATCGGGCGACACGTGTCCTGCTAATCCTCATCAAGCCTTTCTTCCACGAACATTGCCAGACGTGCGCATCGCACAGCCGGACATCGGCCCGACGTGCAGGCGATGGTTCAATTCCCGCGAGAATGCTGCAGGAGGCGCGACGGCGCGTGGCCATGCCGCCATACACTCCACCGCGACGAGCTTCATAGTGGAATAAGAACGTGCGTTCAGATTGCTGCTGGTGCGGATGACAGGACTTGAACCTGCACTCCCTTTCGGGAACTGGAACCTAAATCCAGCGCGTCTGCCAGTTCCGCCACATCCGCGGTGATTTGGAAGGCTGAGGCCATCGTATCATCGGCCGATCCCATATGCTCAGTACAGTTTCGCCGCAGCCCGGCTTAAGGCGTTCCGCCGATACCCTCACCCGCCACTTTCGCTTAGCCTGAACGGGAGATGCTGCGGACCCTTGTGCTCCTTCCGGTCGGCGCCTGCCTCGCGATCGCGCAGACGCCGCCCCCCTCTCCCTGGCAGTACGTCCATCCGAACGCCGTCATCGTCGGCGGTATCGAATGGCACAAAGCCTCGCAGTCGCCATTCCTTCGGGAGCTGAAGCGCGAACTCGGCTCATCGCTGAAGGTGACGCAACACGGCGACCCCGCGGCCATGGACGCGATCGATGCCATCTACTTCTCCGCCGCCGACCTCCCTGACGGCACGGACATGAAAGACACCAGCGGTCTGGCGCTCGTACGCGTGCGCTCCAGCCTCGAGCCGCTGCTGAAGTCGTTCGGCAAAGGTCGGGCGCGCCGCCAGAACTACAACGGCATCGAGCTGGTCATCCCGCAAGGCGGCAGGTCAGCCGACTGGCGTATCGCGATCCTCGACAATCGGCACGCGCTCATGGGAGACTGGCCGTCGCTGCGAGCCGCGCTGAACCGCACGTCGCCAGCAGCTGAAACGCCCCTCATCATGCGGGCAAAACTGCTCGCGGCCAACGCGGATCTGTGGTTCGCGATCGACAAACCCGGAACCGCGGTTCCCGGTAACCCGATGCTGGCCGACGTGCGGGGCGTCGATGCCACGGTATCCTTTGCAAATCGCGCCGAGCTGATGCTTCAACTCGTGACCGAGGCGCCCGAAAAAGCCGCGGGGCTGGCCGCCGCACTGAACCTGATGACCAGTGCGCTTCCCGCGCGGCCGAAGTCGCTTTCGATCACTGCGGCCGAGGCGACGGTGCGCATTGCGGCCACGACCACGGCGGCGGATATCAGGGCGGCAGCCGCCGCATTCGAGCAGCGTATCAAGAGCACTGTTCAGGTATCCACTGCTACCGCCAGACCCGGGGTCCGGCGAGAGCCTGAACTGCCGCCCGAAAAGCAGGTCATCCGAATCCACGGACTAGAAGAAGGCGTACGCGAAATCCCGCTCAGGCGATAGCTGCCAGAGTCTGCGGCATCGGCGTGAGTTCCCTGAGTTTGAAACCGCTGCGTCCGCACGCGCAGAGTCCGCGTTCGATCGTCCCGCGCAGTCCCGTCGCCAGCCGCAGCACCGGCCACGCGAGATTCGCGAACGAGGTCACCACGAGTTCGCCTCCGCGTGTGTCGAACCACGCGCGGTCGTGGCGGACGTGCAGTCCGTCATGCGCGTCGCACTCCTCGGCCAGCAGTTCGTTTCGAGCCCCGAGGAACTGCTCGTAGACGGGGACGCCGAACGCCCGCCAGATGCATTCGCGATCCGACTCCGAGAGGGTTCCATAACAGGGGCCGGTAAACGCGACGACCGGATACAGCAGTTCGCAACGCCTCTCGGCGAGTCTGCACAGCACACTCACGGGCGCTGCGAGTGCGGTCGTGTCGGCGAAACTGCTCAGGTCGATCTCCTGCCAATTCGCTACGACGGCGGTCTTTGCGCCCCCACGAAATCCCGAACCGAGCACCGCGCAACGCGGCGACGGCTGTATCGGGTAGCGAAACTCAGCCGGCTCGGCCAGCGCGAGCCGGTTTCGGAGGGCCTCGCCGGACTCGTGGAGGTCGCGCAAGGTGACGACGGGGGGCAGTTCCTCCAGCTCCGACATGCTGTAGGGCTAGTGGCCGGAGGCGCCAAAACTTCTCACTGCAACTCCGTGCCAAGGGCCAGCCAAAACAAGAAAAGCCCGGCAGATGCTCGGAGGATACATCTGCCGGGCGGCTCGCAAGCACACAAGGAGTGTTCAACGGGCCAAGCTCAAGACCGTTTGCGGTGGGCAAACCCACCGGCAACGCTCTACTTGTAAGATGAATTACCCGGCGTCTGGGTTCCAGATTTGTGCCGCCGAGCGCTCGCTCAGAGGCTGAGTGCTGCGTAATACAACATCAACGAAATAATGACGATAGCAGCGAACCAGAGGCCGCCTGTGACGAGCGTGCCGGGGCGCACCTCGGCCGGCAGCCGCTTGTGGCGGAGGTACAAAGCGCCCGCGGCGATGACGGGCAGCATGAGAGCCTGTGCCACGCCCCCGATCTTCACCATGTTGACCGGTGACTGAAAAACGAAGTACAGGACCACGGGCGTGACGGTCAGAAACCAGATGAATCCGTCGCGGTAGCGGAGTCGCGCTCGGTAATCGCCGCGGTCGAACGCCCCCAGCAGGCGCGCCATATCCGCGAACACGCGCGAGTGGGCGGCGGTCGCCGCGAAAATGGTCCCGTACAGCGTCGCGATCGCGCCCGCATAAAAGAGGTACAGCGCCCATGGGCCGAGCGTCTGCGTGTACATGTTCGAGAGCACCGGGATCATGTCCTTCGCCGCCGGCAGCAGCCCCTGCTTGTTCAGGATTCCCGCGCCGAGCAGATAAAACGCGATCGTCGCGATGCAGTAGATGATCATCGACGCGACGATATCGACGTGCATCACGTGCATCCAGCCGAGCGCGCGCTGCCGCCACGCTTCCGAGCCGTCACGGCGTCCGGCGAATCGCGCGTACCCTTTCTCCACGCACCAGTACGGGTACATGAACATCTCGGTCGCGCCCACGCCGGTGATGCCGAACACGGCGACAGCGCTTGCGAGTCCGTGCGGCGGCATTCGGAATGTCAGACCCTCGGCGAGCTCGCCCCAGCTGAAGAACTGCGGCAGCCGGATCAGAATCAGCGCGCAGAGAAACGTCAGCATCGTGAACAGCGCGACCTTCAGGGTTGCGAGTTTTTCGATGCGGTGATAGCCCCCGCGCAGCAGCAGGGCGAGCGTAATCCCGAGCAGCACCACGACCCATGCATTGATCGGGACCGACGGCACGATCTGGTTGAGCGTCTGCGCAGTGCCGCCGAACATGGCGCCGATCTGGAAAAAGGTCATCACGACCATGCACGCCCACGCCCAGACCACCCATTTGACGCGGAGCAGCGAGGGACCTGGGAGCGCGTTAAAGCTTTCGAGTCCGGTCTCCCCGGTGGCGATGACGTAGCGTCCCAGCTCGGCCTGTACTGCCGGCTTGATAAAGCAGCTCAGGCCGATCACCCACAGAGCGACATAGCCGACCTCGGCCCCGAGCGTGGTGGTGGCGATGAGCTCGCCCGAGCCCACGATGGACGCCGCCAGGATCATCCCCGGGCCGATGCGCTTCAGGATCGCTAAGAAGGACCGCGGCGGATTCGTGACCTCTTCGGCGTGGAACTCATAAAGATCGCGCAGACCGTGGCGCTTTGTTGTCGGCGTCGCCGGAGCGGACATCGGATGCTCGCTGGCGGCCATGTTCGTCCTCCTTTGCAGTTCAGCTCTCAGTCGGGACTGGAAATCCTGTAACCACGACGTCAAAACAGAATCTTCAACCCAAACTGCAGCTGCCGGTTCGGCCGCGCAGTGTCCGTGATTATGCCGAAGTTGGGGTTCCCGAGCGTTACACCCGGCTGGCCGAGTTGCGGCGTGTTGAACAGGTTGAACGCTTCGGCGCGGAACTCGATCCGCGACGCCTCGTTGACCGGCAGCCGGAAGCTGCGTTGCACGCCCAGGTCTGTAGACACCATCCGGGGCCCGGTGAGGATGTTGCGACCCGCGTTCCCCAGCACATACTCGGCGGGGAATGCAAAGGCCGACGTGTCGAACCAGCGATTCACAGACGGGTTATCGAGCGTGCCGCGGCGGATGCGATCCGGCCAGTTCAGGTTGCCGGTGTTCGCATTGTCGAAGTTCAGGTTCAGCGTGAACGGAAGACCGGAGGAAACCGTCGTGATGCCGCTGAGCGCCCACCCTCCGAGGATCCACGCGCTCACTCCCGAGCCGAGCATCGGCTTTCCGGGACCGAAAGGAAGCTCATACAATCCGCTCAGCACAAACCGGTGCGCGATGTGCTGATCGGACAGGCCATAGTTCAGGCGCCGATTGCGCACGTCGGGCACATTGCCCGAGCCGCTCGAATTCGTGCAGCCATCACAGAGGTCGATATTGGACTGCATGTCGAGCGCGCGTCCAAACGTGTACACCGCAAGGAAATTCGCCCCCGAGCTGAAACGGCGTTCGAGGCGCGACGACATACCGTGATAGCTGCTCGTCACCCACGGTTCCACGCGCAGAATGCTGCCGCTGGTGATACCGCGAAGCGGACGCCGCGAGTTCACCGCTCCCCGGCCCGGTGCGGGCTGGTTGCCTTCGTACGCACCATAGAGCTTCACGCCATGATTGCCCACGTAGTTGACTTCCCAGACGAGATTTCGGCGAAGCTCCTTCTGCACGCTCAGGTTCCACTGCTCGACATATGGAATGGTCAGACGCTCGGGCCAGCTCCGAATCTGCACGGTATTTGCGCCACTAAGTCGATACGCCGAAGGATCCGCCGGCGCCGGGCGAGCCGGCAGAGCGGAGGAAAGCGGAATCGTGCTCGATATGTTGAGCTGGTCGCTCGTAACATTGAAGCCGCCGAATCCGACAAATGGCGGGTTGTTAGTCGGCCGCTGGCTGACGCCGAACCCCTCGTCCTGCGCGAAGAAGATCCCGAACCCGCCGCGGACCACGAGGGCTTCGGGCGCCTTCCAGGCGAACCCGATGCGCGGCGCCCAGTTGTTCCTGTCGGTGTGGGCCAAAGCTCGTGGCACGCGCGAGTCTCCCGCGAGCACGTACTGCCCATACAGGGAACTACCGGAATCGAGGTACAGATTTGCCAGCCGGTTACGCGCGTCCCAGAAAGGACTGGTGATCTCGTAACGCACGCCGACGTTCAGAGTGAAACTCGGGCTGATATTCCAGTCGTCCTGGATATACCAGTAGTAGTTCCGCGCACGTTCCTGCGCATCGGACGGGCTGCCGATAGTGATGCCGTTCGGGAGCCCGAGCAGCAGATCGGCGAGCGCATTGCCGCTTCCCGGACGGCGCTGCGGGTTCTGCGTAAAGACGCCGGTGAAGCCCCAGGCTCCTCGCCCCTGCAGGGTCGCAAATGTCGGAACGTCGATGTACTGGAAGTCGAAACCGGTCCTTATAGTCTGTTTTCCGCGTACCCACGAGAAGTTGTCGGACACGTTGTAAACACGCGACTCCTTGATGACCGGCACGTTATCGAAGTTGTTGGGCCGCGCGCCGATTCCCGCGTAGTTTGTGACGTTAAACGTGGGGATGCCGGAGCCGACCCTCGGATCGATGGAGCCACGGATGATCTCGTCCTTCTCGAGGGTGGCGTCCTGGGTGAGTCCGACAAAGTTGTACGCGAATCGGAGCTCGTTGACCATGGATGAGCTGAGCACGCGTGTGTAGCCGGTGCCCCAGCTCCGCGCCGGCACATCGCGAACGACCGCGGTCTGTGTGCCCTGCGGCAGGAGGGGCTGAGCGGTGAAAGCCGCCTCATCGATTGACCAGCGCACGAACAGCGAATCTTTATCCGTGACACGAAGGTCGCCGCGAATCGTCGCGTTATGCGTCCTCGTGGTCAGCGAGGGACTTGTGACGTAGTTGCGAGCGACTCCCGGCTGGTTCGGGTTGGGGTAGCGGCCGGCCAGCATCCTGCCGACCGGGTCGAAGCGATCAGCCGTAATCGTATTGTTCGGAAACGGATCGCGAATGAAGCCGGAGCCGTCGGGGTTTGGCCGCGTCGTCAGCGGATCGTAAATCGGCGTGGAGAATCTGCCGTTCCGCTCCGAGGCCAGCGGCACATTGCCCGTCTGGGTATCACCCTGGGTGATGTGTGTGCGCTGGTAGGCGCCGTGCCACCATATACGGTTCCTGACCACCGGACCCCCGATCGACCCGCCGAACTGATGCTGGATGTACAGCGGCTGTCTGGCGGTGGCGGGGAGAAAATAGTCTCGCGCGTCAAAGGCATTATTGCGGAGGAACTCGAATGCCGAACCGTGAAAATCGTTCGTACCCGACTTAGTAACTACGTTGACGACGGCGCCGGCAGACGCTCCGTACTCCGCCGAGTAGTTGCTCGTCTGTACCTTGAATTCAGAGATCGCTTCGAGCGATGGGCGCATGGCATCGCGCGCGCGGTTATCGAGCCCGCGCATATAGTTCTGATTGCGAGCGCCATCGAGCAGGAATGCGTTCTGCAGGCCACGGTTGCCATACGCGGAGAAGCTCCGGTCGCGCGATCGTGTGTTGGGTACCGCGCCTGCTGTCAGAGTTCCGAGCTGCAGGTAGTTACGGCCATTGAGCGGCAACTGCTGTATGTTTATCTCGGCCACGGTCTGGCCTACGGTGTTGCTGCGCTCCTCGAGCAGTTCCGCGATCGCGGTGACCTGAATTGATTCCGCGGACGATCCAAGCTCGAGCTGCAGGCGCAGGTCGAGCCTGTCGTCGACGCCAAGCACGATGCCGCTGCGGACCAGCTTTTTGAAGCCCGGCGCCACGACCTCGACGGTGTAGGTCGAGGGCCGCAGTAACGGGGCGGCAAACGTACCGTCGCCGCCCGTCGTGAGTTCGCGGACCACGTCGCCTGTTTCGGCGCCAAGGAGCCGGACCTGCGCGCCTGGAATGGAGGCTCCGCTGGAATCCAGAACTGTGCCGTTGATCGTCCCGCTGGATGTTTGCCCGACGGCGCACGCCGTGATCGACACAAGAAGGAGTACAGGCCTGAGAAGCCATTTCGGCATGGCCGTACTATAGCACCGGCCTTTCCGGAGCAGCGGCGGATCGCGAGTCTGGCTGTCTCTGAAGTGTCTTGACCGCTTGCTGACGCGCGCGGCTCGGAAACCGAGCTATGGGCGCCACTGGAATCAACAGGTTCATTCCAGGGTGACCGTTTCCGGAGCAGCGGCGGATCGCGAGTCTGGCGTCTCTGAAGTGTCTTGACCGCTTGCTGACGCGCGCGGCTCGGAAACCGAGCTATGGGCGCCACTGGAATCAACAGGTTCATTCCAGGATGACCTCGGGAGGCGAGACGATGGCGAACAGGCGGGAGGCGTGGTGCGCATCGCCGGGTTGATCGCTGTCTGAGCGTCGCGCTTGTGTTTGGGCTTTGTTGGCGGCGGGCTCCCCGCTCGCTGGCGGCCGCGGTTCCGTTTCGGCTGGCGCGGTTTCGTTTTGCAAATTCGCTTTTTCTGCTTGCGGGGGCTGGGGTTCGCGGTTGCGGCGGTCCTGAAGGTCGAGCAGGCGACGGAGCGCGCGGTCGTACTGGCGGCTGAAGCGGGTCTCGTAACGATGCATGAGCTCGAGAAAGCTGGAGTTGTC
>DASSSG010000556.1:0-3200 GCA_035708545.1 Bryobacteraceae bacterium
CCGAACTCATCGACAAACTACGGGAGAAGGGCGTCGTCACGGAGTACAAGGATACGAGTTCCGCCAACTGGGTCTCGATTCTTATCAACGCCGTGCCGTTCGTGCTGCTGCTGGCGTTCTGGATTTTCATGATGCGCCAGATGCAGAGCGGAGGAAACAAGGCGCTCAGCTTCGGCAAAAGCCGCGCACGCCTGCATTCCTCGCAGCAGAAGAAGGTGACGTTCAAGGACGTCGCCGGCGTCGAAGAGGCCAAGGAAGAGCTCCAGGAGATCATCGAGTTCCTGCGTGAGCCGCAGAAATTCCAGAAGCTCGGCGGGCGCATTCCCAAGGGCGTGCTCCTGATCGGCCCTCCGGGTACCGGCAAGACGCTGCTCGCCCGCGCTATCGCCGGCGAGGCAAACGTTCCATTCTTCTCCATCTCCGGTTCCGATTTTGTCGAGATGTTCGTCGGTGTCGGCGCCAGCCGTGTACGAGACCTTTTCGAGCAGGGAAAGAAGAACGCGCCCTGCATTATCTTCATCGATGAAATCGACGCAGTCGGCCGTCACCGCGGCGCGGGGCTCGGCGGCGGTCATGACGAGCGCGAACAGACGCTGAACCAGCTGCTGGTCGAAATGGATGGGTTCGAATCGAACGAAGGCGTGATCCTGGTGGCCGCCACGAACCGGCCCGACGTGCTCGATCCCGCGCTTCTCCGGCCCGGTCGATTCGATCGGCGCGTCGTCGTCGGCCGCCCCGACGTGAAAGGCCGCGAGATGATCCTGCGCGTGCACACGAAAAAGACCCCCCTCGCCGACGACGTGGATCTGGCCGTGATCGCGCGCGGAACCCCCGGCTTCGCCGGTGCGGATCTGGCAAACCTCGTCAATGAAGCTGCTCTCGTCGCTGCGCGCCAGAACCGCAAAGTGGTCACGCAGGCCGATTTCGAGCTCGCCAAGGACAAGGTCCTGATGGGCGTCGAGCGCAAGTCGCTCATCATCAGCGATGAGGAAAAGAAGAACACCGCGTACCATGAGGCCGGCCACGCCCTGGTTGCGATGCTGATGCCGCACGCCGATCCGCTGCACAAAGTCACGATCATCCCGCGCGGCATGGCGCTCGGCCTGACGATGCAGCTGCCGCTCGATGACAAGCACTGCTACTCGAAGGAATACCTGGACGCGCAACTCGCGATCCTTATGGGGGGCCGGGTGGCGGAGGAGCGGTTCATGAACCACCTCACGACGGGCGCCGGAAACGATATCGAGCGTGCCACCGACCTCGCTCGCAAGATGGTGTGCGAATGGGGCATGAGCGAGCTCGGCCCGATCACGTTCGGCAAGAAGGAAGAACAGATCTTCCTCGGCCGCGAGATCGCCCAGCATCGCGATTACAGCGAAGCGACGGCCATCGACATCGACAAGCAGGTTCGTGACATCATCGACCAGGGCTACCAGAAGGCGAAGCAGATCATTGACGAGCGCTCCGACAGCCTCGTGCGCATCGCCGAGGCGCTGCTCGAGCGCGAAGTGCTCGAGGGCAGCGAAGTGCGGCAGCTCATTGATGGCGTTCCGCTGAGCCCGGTGTCCACGCCGAAGAGTTCCGATGACAACCGCGGCCAGCAGGTGATTCGTCCCGACCAGGGGGCGCCCATGCCGCTGCCCAAGCTCACGGGAGGGGATCGGCCGCTGCCGGCATGATCCCGGCCTTCCCGGTTTACCTCTTCGACGTCGACGGCACGCTTCTGGACTCCGCTGCAGACATTTGCGGAGCTATGGGTTCCGCGCTGCAGGAGCTGGCGCTCGAACAACCCTGCTCCGAAGCTTTCCTGCGCGGCTACATCGGGCTGCATCTGCGGGATCTCATCCGCGACCTGCTGCCGAACCACACGCCGGACCAGTTCGATGCGTTCCTGAACCACTACCGCTCGCTCTACGTCGGCCGCCAGCACGGATCGACACGCGCGTTCCCGGGTGTCGCGGAAGCACTGAGCTGCCTGCCCGGCCGAAAATCAACCGCCACCACGAAGCAGACCGCGACCACACGAGCGGTTCTCGAGCAGTTCGGGTTGCTGCGGTATTTCGATCACGTGCAGGGTACAGACGGCTTCCCCGCCAAGCCCGCTCCCGACGTCGTTTTCAAATCACTCGAGATCTTTGGCGTGCCGCCCGAAGATTGTCTGCTCGTCGGAGATGCAGCCGCGGACATGGAAGCCGGCCGCCGCGCCGGGGTCAGGCTGTGCGCGGTTACGTACGGTTATGGCGACCGCGCGAAAATAGCTGCGTGGCAGCCCGACTACTGGATCGACGACCTGCGCGAACTCTGCGCGGCTGTGCCGGCGTCTTCGCGTTAGCATTCGCCGCCTCGAGTTTTGCGGCCGCGGAGCCGCTATCCCCTTCTCGTCCGATCCGCCTGTTCAACGGCCGTAATCTCATTGGCTGGTACACATGGCTGCGGGAGCACAAATACGAAGATCCGAAACACGTGTTCAGTGTTCGGCAGGGCGCAATCCGCATCTCGGGAGAGGAGTGGGGCGGTATCGCTACGCGGCAATCGTATCGCGACTACCACCTGGTTGTCGAATGGAAGTGGGGCGGCGCGACCTGGGGCGACCGGAAACAGAAAGCACGCGATAGCGGGATTCTCATTCATTCGGTCGGTGAAGACGGGGCCGCCGGCGGCAACTGGCTCGAGTCCATCGAATCCCAGATCATCGAGGGCGGCACGGGCGACATCATTCTCGTCGCCGGCAAGAACCGGCCGTCATTGACCGTGCAGGTCCGCGAGGGCGAGCGAGGAGAACTCTACTGGACGAAAGACGGCGAGTCGCGCACCCGCGACCGCGGCCGGTTTAACTGGTTCGGCCGCGATCCGGCATGGAAGGATGTGATCGGCTTTCGCGGCGCGCATGACGTCGAAAAGTCCATGGGCGAATGGAACCGCCAGGAGATCATCGCGGACGACGATACCCTGACGTACATTCTGAACGGAGTGGTCGTCAATCACGGTACACGATCGTCTCACTTCGAAGGCAAGATCCAGCTGCAGTCCGAAGGCGCCGAGATTCTCTTCCGCCGCATCGAGCTTCTCCCGCTGTCCCGAAAGGCATCGCGGCGATAACTCGGTCATCTCCGCCGCCGCGCGAAAGCAGATCACGAGCCCGACGGCAAGCCATCCGACGAGGCGCAGCCGATTCGCGATTGCAAGCACGGCCGTCACCG
>DASSSG010000557.1:0-4394 GCA_035708545.1 Bryobacteraceae bacterium
GGGCCGTGGCGCGACCGATGAGAACGAGCCTCTGGTGTGTATGGAGCGGGTGACCTTCCTTCCGCCGGATCGCCGGACGCTGCCTGTCCTGGCGCGCTACTCGCGCCTGCACGTGAACGGCGATACGCGCGTCGTCGGGTACACCGAGGCGAGTCGCGGGTGCAAGCACCTGTGCCGCCACTGTCCGGTCGTGCCGGTCTACCGCGGGCAGTTCCGCATCGTGCAGGCGGAAGTCGTGCTGGCCGACATTCGCGCTCAGGTCGCCGGCGGCGCGCAGCACATCACGTTCGGTGATCCGGATTTTCTGAATGGGCCCACGCACGCGCGCCGCATCGTGGAGGCGCTTCACTCCGAGTTCCCTGGCGTCACGTATGACATCACCGCGAAGGTGGAACACCTGCTCGCCGTCCCCGAGCTGCTCATGTTGCTGCGTGATACCGGCTGTCTGTTTGTGACCACCGCGGTCGAGTCGATCGAAGATGCGGTTCTCGAGAAACTCGAAAAGCGGCACAGGCGTGCGGACTTCCTGCGCCTGGTCGGCTTATGCCGGGATGCGGGCCTCACGCTCGCGCCGACGTTCATCCCGTTCACACCGTGGACGACCCGCGCCGGATATCGCGAGCTGCTCGAGTGTCTTGCCGATCTGGACCTGGTAGACAATGTTGGTCCGATACAGCTTGCGCTGCGGCTGCTGATCACGTCGGGCTCGCGGCTGCTCGAGCTCGAAGACGTGCGCCGCATAGTCGGTCCGTTCGACCGGGAATCGTTGATGTATCCCTGGGTGCATGCCGATCCCGAAACAGATCTCCTGGCCCGGCGCATCATGGCCGTGGTCACAGCCGAGCAGCGAAACCGGACGCCGCGCCGCGAGGTCTTCCGGCGAATCTGGGAGGCGGCCCACTCGCGGCCGCTCCCGGACAACTACGACTTACTCCCCCGCGCGGTCATCCCATACATGGATGAGCCCTGGTTCTGTTGAGCGGAGCCAACCGAAGAGCAGTTGGCTCTGATATAAATCGGCTGAATCGGACAGGATGACACCCGGCGTGGATAGACTCGATGATCTGCAGCCGATCGCCAACCGATTGATCGACCGCTATGTTGCGGCAGGACTGCCCGGTTTGGAGCCGCGCGATCGAGTGTTCTTTCTCGCCTGGTGTTATGGCGCCGAGTTGGACAACGGTGGTCACGCAGCGTTCTTTTACAATTCCGAAGCGGACAACTACTCCGAAACGACCGACGCTCTGCGAGAACTCGGGCTTGTCGATTGCGCCGAGTGGCTCGAACGCGCTGCCAGATGCCTCTTCGGCAGCTCCGTTCCGCGAACGATGACTGAGCGGAATGAGGTCATTGACTCGCTCCCGGACGATCCGGTAATCGATGACGAACTCGAGGAGCTGGACCAGGCGTTTTCGGCCGCGGGTGGCGCTACGGGCGTGCTTGATTCGCTTTATCGCTGGTACTTTCCGGCGTCCCGAGATCGCGGATGACGGTCATTGAGCAGGATATCGGCAGACGCTGGGGCCCCGATCAGCGTGGACTGACCGTGCTCAGGCTCACAAATTCGGCCGCGCTGCCGATAAGAAGAGTGTGTCGGACGCTGACCGTTTCTCGCGCAGGCTGCTCTCCAGCCGGTCTGAACGCACTTATCTGATCACGCTTCCGAGCTTCGGCAGCCGGGGAGTAGAGGTGATCGAGAAACCTGCGGAAATGCTCCCGTCGGCCGGCACACTCGTTCGCATGCGAGTGCTCCTCGCGCACGTCACTGCCGCTGAGTAACCCGCGGCGTGCGACAATCTCAGCCGGCGCGATGAAAAGAACTGTTCTCTGGACCGCCATCATAGCGGCTCTCGTTCTGCTCTGGACACTTTACCGGACGCAGCAGCCCACGCGACTCAACGTTGAACCCCACGCCGCACAGGAGATCGAAAAAGCGAAGAGGCGGTGAGAACGCCACGGCGAACTCGACCGCTGCCTTCGGACCTGCCCTGACCGCTGTTGCCGGCCGCATCGAATCCATGACGCAGGAAACGCGCGGGCGAGCGATCGGAAAAGCCCATCTGCCGGACAGCGCAGTGCCGTACAGTCGCGTCGCATGACGCTGATCCGCGCAGCCAGACTGAGCTCGACTCCTCTGTACCTGCATTGAACGCCATCAGATTTGGAGTAGAATGGCGTACCAGTTCGACAGACTGGCCCGTTGGCTCGAGACTGCCATGCATCCCAAAGCTCAGTCACGCAGATCAGAGTGGGCCAGCAGGCATCGACAATCTGTCTCGCCGCTGCGGACATCCGCACCGGCAATCCTGGAGGTGAAATCCATGAGGCCTCGCATATGGTGGGTAGCTACGCTCGTTGTTGTTCTGCTGGCGATGCGCGGTGTGTCGCAGACACCGACGGGAACACTGCAGGGCGTAGTTCAGGATGCGTCCGGAGGCGCCATACCGGAAGTCAGGATCACAATCACAAATCAGTCCACCGGTGAAACCAGGCAACTGCAAAGCGATTCCACCGGTCGCTACGTCCAGCCGTTTCTGCTTCCTGCGTTTTATACCGTGACCGCCGAAAAGACGGGATTTCGGAGTGTCAGGCAGGAGAACATCAAGATCGACGTTGCGCAGAACCGCAGCGTCGACTTCACTCTCGAAATCGGCGCAGTGACCCAGGAGGTCAGCGTAGTTGCCGCCGCGCCGCCGCTCGATGTGAACACCTCGGCGATAGGGCAGGTCATCGAGAATAAACGCATCATCGACCTTCCGCTCAACGGACGCGGCGTCTTCAACCTCGCCAACCTTACACCCGGTGTAAACCCCACGGGCGGTGGTGCCACCCCCGCGATGGGCGGGGCGCGAAACGCGATCAGCGAACTGCAGATCGACGGCGTCACGAATATCGCGCCGGAGAACAACATCGGCATCAATCAGCGTGTTTACGAGCCTCAGGTCGACTCGGTCGAAGAGTTCACGGTCCAGGTCAACGCGCTCGCGGCGGAGTATGGACGATTCGGTGGCGGAGTGATCAACGTCGTTACCAAATCGGGCACGAACAAGCTGCATGGAACGGGTTACGACTTCCTGCGCAATTCGGTGCTGGACGCGAACAACTTCTTCGCGAACCGTGCGGGACGCGGCAAAGGGGCCTTCCAGCGCAATCAGTGGGGTGGAACGGTTGGCGGGCCGATTATGCTGCCGAAGTTGTATGACGGTCGCAACAAGTCCTTCTTCTTTGTCGGCATGGAAGCCACGAACACACGCAGCCAGAGCGTGTTTACGGGCACGATGCCACCCGATGCGTGGCGCCGAGGAGACTTCTCGAACCTGCGGACTGCCTCGGGCGCGCCGATCACGATCTACGATCCGTTGACTGGCAGGCCGGATCCTGCCAACCCTGCCCGCTTCATCCGCGATCCGTTCCCGGGAAACGTTATCCGGCCGGACCGGCAGGATCCAATCGCGCTGAAGGTGATGCAGTATTTCCCGCAACCGAATGTGACTCCGACCAATCCGTTCACATTCGCCAACAACTTCACGAACGCGGGCAAGAGCCCCAGTGACAGCTACCGCGTCGACAGCCGCGTCGATCACAACATACGCGACAACTGGCGTATGTTCGCGAGAGTATCAACGAGCTGGTACAACAATGCCTCATTCAACGGATTTGGGAACCTCGGAACCTCGTCCGGCAGCGGCCGGGGGAACGGACGCGCGCTCAACGTGTCGATGGACCACACGCTGACTATCAATCCGACGCTGATCCTGAACTTCCGTTACGGCGGCGGGCGCACGCGTTCGACGAGCATCCCATTCTCCAATGGCATCGATCTCGTGGGGCTCGGTTTCCCCGCGGCGCTTCAGGACGCAGCCAACCGCGAAGGTCGTGAATTCCCGAGAATGGACTTTTCGGGTGCGGTCTCCTCGCTCGGTCAGGCCGGCTGGACACGCCTGAATATGGCGCCGATGGTGCATTCGCTTACCGGATCGGGCACAAAGATCATGGCGAAACACACGACAAAATTCGGGGCCGAATTCCGGAAACTCCTGATCAACTTCGCGCAATCCGGCTACCCATCGAGCATGTACAGCTTCTCTTCCGGTTGGACGCAGCAGGAGATTACGGCGGTCAGCGGAACGGCTGGCTTCCCGTTTGCGTCGTTCCTGCTCGGCTTACCGTCGGGCGGGCAGATGACGCATGACCCCGCCGTCGCGTCGGTGAGCGAATACTACGCGTTGTACCTGCAGGACGACTGGAAGGTGACGCCCCGACTGACGTTGAACCTCGGCCTCCGCTACGACCTGGACATTCCGCGCACCGAGAGATATAACCGCTACTCGATGTTCGATCTGAGTGCTCCATCGCCCATCGCGGGCAGAGTTCCCGCCTCCGCGTGTCCGAGC
>DASSSG010000558.1:0-3323 GCA_035708545.1 Bryobacteraceae bacterium
AAGCAAGGGACCGTTGATTGGCTTCCGGCCGGGTGCGTACATCTGCCACACCGAGTGATTTCCGTAGGTATGGCCGCAGGCTCCCGAGAACACTGACCAGTAAGCCCGCTGGCGCACGTGCGCATCGAACGAGTAGCCGAACTCGCGAGCGCGAAATGCCAGCGGGTGGTCTTCATACAGCGGCTCACCGTCAATGACCGGCTTCACAGGCGTGCGTTCGTAATCTTTGCTGATCCGCGCCCAGCTCGCGACCTTGTCAGCGAGCCCGTGCCCCGTTTGATGCATGTTGATATCCAGCCATGGGTCGTTATGGAACCACGTAGATGACGTCTCTCCGCCCCGCGGGTGGAATGTCATCAGCACCGCCTCGTAGTCTTCCCTGCCCGCAACGCCGATTGCTATGCCGCGAGCCAGCACGCGCCACGTCTCCTCAAAGCCCGTCGGCGTGCGATCGCCGCCAAGCACCCAGATGATGCCTTTGCGGCCGAAGCGCTTGCCGAGAAATTCGCCGTAGGTCTGCGCGTTGGCCGGTGTGAGCAGCGGCTCGTCCGAACGCCCGCCTTCGTTTACCCAGCGGCCCCAGGTCGGAAGGAACGCAATGTACAGGCCGCGCGCGTTCGCCTGATCCACGATGTACTCAACGTGATCCCAGTAGTCCTGCGCGGAGGTCACCGCCGGCTTTGTCGGGTCCTTGTCCACAAGCGGCAGATGCCCGTAAGGGTTCGGATCGTACACGCCTTCAAGCTCCGCGAGGGCGACAGCCTGGATGACCGTGTAGCCCTGCGCCGCGCGCTTGTCCAGATACTGGACGGCCTGCTTTCGATCGAGCCGATGGAACAGCTCCCACGCAGTATCGGCGAGATAGAAGAACGGCTTGCCATCCGCGGTAACGAGGAAACGCTTGTTGTCGCTTACGCGGATGCGCGGGAGCGTCGCCGCGGCTGTGAGCAGCGTAGTCGCAGCCAGACAGAGGAGTGCACGCACTCGCCTATCGTATCTGTCCAGACCCGGAGTTGCTCACTCCCATTCGATCGTTCCTGGCGGCTTATGCGTGAGATCGTAGAACACGCCGGCAATGCCCTCGACGTTCAGCAGCTCGGAGACAAGGGGATCGAGCAGCGCGCGCTCCATCACGACCGCTGCCGCCGTCATGCCGTCAACCGAATCGACAGGGCGCAGCACCACCGAGTCCGGCGCGCTGGCGGTTCCCGCCGGAATCAGGATCACGGGGAACTGCCATACTCGTGTGTCGAACCCGCTCTGTTCACACAGGTGCCGCACAATTGCGTCGACAGCCCGAAGGCGTTCCAGCCGATCCGGCGTCAGCAAGCCGCGCGTAACGCGCGACTCGCCGCGTGCTGCGACCCGCCAGACCACCCGGTTGATCTCCTGAATCCGGTTGATCAGTTCCGTCGCGCGCTCCTCGAGCCGGTCTCCTTCAATCGCCAGCACGGAACGGTATGTCCGCGAATCACCCTGAACGCCGACAGATCGGATGGGAATCAGCCAGCCCTCGGCGGTGCGCTCGATCGGCTGCTCGCGCTCTGAACAGAGACAGCGGATGGCGAGGCCAGGTCCGGGAAAAGGGTGCCGCTCGAGAAACTGGCTGGGCAACCCAAGCTCGCTCCCGATCTCCCGCACCTCGTCCTTGTAGAAAGACGTGAGAGGCTCCACGATCCGGCCCTGTTCGAGCAGCTTCTGAATGCCCGCGACACGGTTGTGGTGGGTCTTGATGACGTCGGCTTTGGCCGTGCCTCCGGACTCGATCGTGTCAGGGTAGATGGTGCCCTGCCCGAGAATCCAGTTTCCGTCAAGGAAATGCCCGGTCTTCAGGATTCGCTCCTGCACGGCCACGAACTGCTCGCCGATAATGTGGCGTTTGAGCTCGGGGTCACTCACGCCCGCCAGCGCTTCCAGAAACTGATCGCCCGCCTCTTCCACCATGAACGCATCCGCACCCAGGGAGCGGAAGAGCTCACGGACGAAGTGGGTCTCGCCCTGGCGCATCAGACCAGTGTCGACATAGAAACCACTGACACGCTCCGGCCCGAGCGCACGGAGGCACAACGTGTAGGCGACCGTTGAGTCCACGCCGCCGCTGACGAAGAAGAAAACGTTACGGTCACCCACGCGCTCGCGTATTTCGGCCTCGAGCAGCGGCAGGCGATGCCGCGGGTCCCAGTCCCGTGTGCAGCCGGCGATGTCGAACAGGAAGTTCGACAGGATCCGGCTGCCGTAGCGGGTGTGCACAACCTCGGGGTGGAACTGCACGCCATACAGTCTGCGATCGGGCGCGGCGATGGCCGCAACCGCGCAAGTGTCCGTGCGCCCGAGCACCGTGAACCCGGCCGGTGCCGCGCTGACGAGATCGCGGTGGCTCATCCAGATCTGCTGGCGCGACTCGGTCCCCCGGAGAAGCGCGCCGGGCTCGCTCACCTGAAGAGTAGCGAGACCGTACTCGCCGTGCTCGCCCTTCCGGACCGTGCCTCCCAGGTGATACGCCATGAGCTGCTGCCCGTAGCAGATTCCGAGCACGCTGGCATGGTTGTGAAAAATCGCGGGATCCACGCTCGGGCTGCCGGCATCGTACACGCTTGCCGGGCCGCCCGAGATTATCACCGCTTTCCTGCCGGCGAGGCGCGTCGCAGGCGTATCGCTCGGAACGACTTCGGCGTAAACGCCGAGTTCCCGAACCTTACGCGCGATGAGGTGGGTGTACTGCCCTCCTGCATCGAGGATGGCGACCTGTGGGTCGGGATGCTGCTGAATCAAACCGTGTCGCCGCGCCGCCGCCGTTGGGCTTGCTGAGGCCAGTCTGCCGTCTCGCAAGTACTTTACCGCGCCCTCACGGTCGTGGCTCGGTTTTCCGAGCCGCGCGCGTCAGCAAGCGTCAAAGGACTCCAGATACAGCAGACTACCGGCGCTGGGCCCGCTCGCCCTCGACGCTCTTGCGGCCCTGCTGCATCGCCTGCTGCCGCTGCACGATCAGCTTCCTGGCATGATCGCGGAGCGCCCGCGCGCGCGGGATCGCGTCAACGGCGTTCTTAACGGCCGGATCCGTTTCCACCGCCAGCCGACGCGCGTCCTCCATACCGAACGCCGTAATATACATCTCCCGGCGGAGTTGCTGTTTCAGCCATTCGTTGTGCTCGGCGAAATCAGCCTCCGTGAATTCGACACCGGACTTCATCAGAAACTCGTGGAAGTCATTCATCAGCGCGTTGTCCGGCGCCCAGTTCTTTGGCAGGGTAGTCCCATGCTGGCCGAAGTACTTCGCGGCGAAGTTGAAGAACGTGTATCTCCGGATCATCTCCTGCTGGAAC
>DASSSG010000559.1:0-5385 GCA_035708545.1 Bryobacteraceae bacterium
GGCGTGCGGTTGATCTCGTCGGCGAGCAGGACGTTCGCGAAGATCGGACCTGGGACGAAGGTCCAGGTGCGCCGCCCCGTCGCGGAGTCTTCTTCAATAATGTCTGTTCCGGTGATATCGGACGGCATCAGATCCGGCGTAAACTGAATGCGCTTGAACTCGAGGCCGAGCGTCTGCGCGATGGTTCTCACCAGCAGCGTCTTCGCGGTGCCGGGCAGACCTGTAATCAGGCAGTGCCCGCCGACAAAGAGCGCGATCAGCACCTGCTCGAGGACCTCGTCCTGTCCGACGATGACCCGCCGGACCTGCTCGACGATCGCGCTTTCGGCCTGCTGGAATCGCAGGATGCGCTGGCGGAGCTCGGAGGTCTCCGTCGTTGGAACTGTAGCGGGGGTTGTCATTTATTCAGCTCGAGTAACATCCTTTGGGCCGGCTTGTACCCTGGCGCGGCTTCGAGTGCCAGTAACAACTGTTCTTTCGCGTCCTCGATTCGATTCGATGCGCGCAGGGCGCGCGCCAGGTTAAAACGCGTGGCGGCCTGATCGAGCGGCTTCGCCGCGATCAGTGCCTCATATTCGAATACTGCGCCTTTGGCGTCTCCTTCGGCCAGCAACAGATCGCCGAGCCGGGTGTGCAACTCCTCGTCGAGCGGATACACGTAAACGAGCCGCTGCCAGGTGCGAATGGCAGCCCGCCGGTCGCCGGCTTCTTCCTGCATCTTTGCCAGCCGCTTCAGGAGTTCGGGTTCGCGACCTCCGGCGCGCGCCCACTTCTCCAGCTCTGCCATCGCCGCGGCCTTGTCGCCGCGCGCGAGGTGGGCGTCAGCAATGAGCTGGTAAACGCTCGTTATTTCGACATGCTCGGGATAGAGCTGGCGGACGGCAGGGCCGAGCCGAAGCACGTCATCATAGCGCTTCGCCGCCGCAGCTTCGGCCACTTCCCTGAGCATCTTCTGCCATTCGGCGAACTTCGACACCGTCTGTCCGACCTGCGCATCGAGCCACGCGAGGAACTTCTGGTCGAACTCGGCGGTCTTCATACCGAGCTGCTCCTCGATGACTGCGGACGTCGGCTTCAGCGTGCTGAACGCGTGCATCATGTCGAGCAGCTTCGTGTATCCCCATTTCTCGTTGATGAAGTCGCAGATGCGCCCGGCCTCGAAATACGAGACGACCACCTGGCCGCGATAGCTCGGCCGCACGAAGCCGCGGTCCAGTTCGGCGACAGGCAGCAGCTTTTTCTGCCGAATCGCGTTGATGACGACCGGATCCAGTCGGTCGCCCCATTCGGGAGAGACGGCCGTCTCTTCGTGCACCGCCATGCCCTCGGTGAACCAGCGGGGAACGCGGTGCTTCGTCGCGGTCAGCACATAAACGTGGCTCAGCTCGTGCCACAACGTGCTCGCCCAATGAAACGTCCCCGGCTTCCGGCCGGACGGGCTGTCCATGGCAACTACATGTCCGAAGGTGACACCGAGAGCGCCCAGACCGGGCAGGCCGAGAGTGCGCACGGCGAAGTCTTCGTGCAGAGGATACAGCTCGACCTGCACGGGCTCGGTGAGCTTCAGCCTGTACTTCTTTTCGAACGTCGCGATCGCTCTCTTCAGCTCGGCCTCGACGTACGGCCCGACGAGATCTGCTTCCTTCCTGTGCGCCTTGACGACCGTGTTGTCGGTCCTGCGCACCACGAAGTTCTTGTAGCTGTCCATGAGCGTCAGCGAGTTGACGGTCATGGCGTTCCTGAACCCGTTGAGGTAAGCCTGTTCGAGCTCTTTGCGGGCCTGGTCGTCGCGCCCGAGCCGCATCAGTTGTACGCCGAGCTCGGCGCGCGCGCGGTCCAGCTTCGGATCGAGCTCCAGTGCCTTCTGGTAGAACTGGATCGCTTCTTCGTATCGGCGGTTCAGCACGAAAATACTTCCGGCGAGCGCGTAGCCTTCAGCTTCGGCGGGAACCTGCTTCGGCTCGCGATCGTGCAGCCGGTCGATTATAAAAGGCACGGCGGTGTACTGAATCTTCGCTGCCTCGGCGGCGGCACGCTCGTAATCGCTGTGCTCGAGCGCGAGCCGCGCGAGCAGTTGCCGCGCCTCGGTCAGCTTCGAATCGCCGGCGAGCGCTTTCTCGGCCAGCTCGACTGCCTGGCTGTCGAAGCTTTCCGCAGCCACGAGAGCCTGGCCGAGGAGCGCGGGCGGGTAGTCTGCCTTCAGCTCGCGCGCGGTCTGAAACTCCTGCACTGCTTCCGCCTTGTTGAAGCGCTCGAGGAACAACCGTCCCCAGCGGACATGCAGCGAGGGATTCTTCGGATCGGCTTTGACCGCGGCCTCGAATGCCTTGCTCGCTTCGTCGTAGCGGCGGGCCTTCCAGAGAGCTTCCGCCTGCTCGGACGGCGACTGCGCGAGCGCGACGCCTGCCGTGAGTATCAGGAGCGCGGGCCTCATTTGTCCAGCTCCTGCTGTGTGCGCGCCAGCTCGAGCAGCAGCGTTTGCAGCTCCTGACGATACTGCTGCACGGGCATGGCCGCTTTGCGAAGCTTCAGATCGTCGATCTTCCGTTCCAGCTCTTCGCGCTTGTCGAGCAGCGCCCGCTTCTCCGGCTGCTGCGCGACTGCCTGCACGGACCCGATGCGCAGCAGCACGAACCGCGCATCGCCCCCGGACATCATGGGATGCTCGGTGGCGATGCGCTTCTGCGTCTCGTAGAACTGCTTCGTCTTCGTCTCCGCGTAGCGGAACGCCTCGCCTGCGGTGATGACTTCGTTCTTGTCCGTATCGGCGCCGGCGTCGCGAAGCGCATCGACCATATACCTCGGGAACACCGGTGCGTTCTTCTCATTGCCGCTCTTCGTAGCGGAAATGACCACGCGATTCGGAGCGCCGAGTGAATCAAGCGCGGCCCCGCTCGCGCTGGTCATATTCACAATCAGCTGCTTCAATGCGGGCACACGTCCCAGCATGACGGCGAGGTCGCTGTCGGTGATGTCGGGGCCAGGAATGTTGAACTTGTAGTCCACGCCGTCGTATGAGCCGTGACCGATCAGAAACACGGCGATACTGTCCTCGGGTTTCGCGGCCGCCCGCACCGAGTCGAAAGCCGTGCGAATCGCGTCTTTGGACACCGATTTACCCTGGAGCACGTGGGCTTTCACATCGGGTCCGGCGCTTCGCATCGTGTTCTCGAGCGTCTGCGCCCAGCCGGAGAATCGCTGTTCGAACTCGGCTTCGCCGCCGAGGCCTGCGATGACCACGCAATGCAGTACGGCCGCGACGATCACACGATACCCCACTTCCGCCGCAGACCCCATTCGCTTCCTTTGAACACGAGGGCCAGGAAAAACAGCAGAGGCATGTTCCAGAGCTCGCGCGTTTCACGCGTGCTGATGCCGGCTTCGGAATATGCGATCTCCTCAGCAAGCTTGCCCGCGTTCGCGGCCGTGTAATAGCGCCCGCCGGTCTGGGCAGCCAGTTTCTCCAGCAGTTCGCGATTCTGCTCCGTCCGGAAGTTCTCGGCGACGCCGTCTTCGCGCAGCAGCGTGAGAGCGTCGCGCCCGATCTCTTCGGCTCCGCGTCTCGCGATTACCTCGATGACGTGCGATCCCGTCCGCGGCACAGCCAGTGGCAACGTGTAAGTCCCCGGATTCTGCGGATCGGGACGGAGTTCATGGCGTTCCTCCGAGCCGCCGGGAGCGATCACGCGCGCTTCGACGGTCGCATCCGCCGCGGGCAGATATGCTTTGTCGCGCACCGACGCTGTCAGACGTGCGGTCGTGTCGTCGGAGTACACGGTCTTGTCGCTCGAGATGACTACGCGCTCGCTCGTGCCCTCGACCAGCCAGCGCAGCATCTGCTGCCAGAACATCTCATGGGACAGGTCGCTCAGCGGCAACTGCATTTGCCAGCGCCAGCTTCCGGCGGTCGCGAATACGGCGGTTCGGCCGCGACCATAGTTCTGCGTGACCAGCAGTGGCAGGCGCTGGCTGCCGCCCGGCGACATCCAGGCCAGCACCACTGCTGCCGGTTTCGGCCGGCCTGCATCCTGGTAGTTCATCAGGTACGGCAGTTTGCGCCAGCGCTCCGCGTTACGCTCGGGGTCTTCCTCCAGCCGGCACATGACGCTGTCGCGGCCGGCTGCACTCAGCTCGACATTCGCCGGGTCGCGACGGAACGTGTTCCTGCCGGAGGGCAGTATGACTGGCAGCATGTCGGCAGCAGCGGACGCGCCCCAGCCGCCATCGCCGAGGCCCGCGCGGCCGCCGAGGAAAAGCACCCCGCCACCACGGCGATCGGCGAACTGTTTGATCAGCTCCTGCTGCGTGGGCGTGAAGTACGCCGCCTCGATGCCGCCGACGATCAGCCCCTGATACGCGAACATCTCCTCGACCGTTGCCGGGAAGCCCTGCTCGAGCTCCGCGGGACCGGAGATGCCCTGGCGGTAGATCTTGTTCTGCGTCGTGCGCAGCATTGAGACGAGCGTGATGCGCCCATCGAGCTCGGCTGCACGCCGGAGAAACTTGAACTCCCAGCGGGGCTCGCCCTCTATATAGAGGATGCGCGGCTTTCGGTCCTCGACCGTCAGCAGCCGGTTGACGGCGTTATTCTTCGTATTCTCCTCGCCGCCGAGCGGCTCGAGCGAAACCGAGAGCGTCTTCGCGCCCGCAGCGCCGGCGTTAATAATCGCGGTTTCCGTCTGTACGGCGCCGTCCTTCTTCAGAACGACCTCCTGGGAGGCGAGCACGCCCGTGGGCGCCGCAATCTTCAGGCGAGCGCGGCGGTCCTCGTAGCCGAACTGGCGCAGGCTCACCTGCACGGGAATGCGCGAATCGGCCATCGCGCGAGGTACGGTCTGCACGTCGGTGATTTCGACGTCGCGATCAGGCCGCTCGCGTCCGATTCCGACCGTGTGGATCGGAATGCGCTGGCGGCGGATTGCGTTGATCGTCTCGAGATCGATGCCTCCGGCGTTCTCCGCGCCGTCGCCGATGAGCACGACCGCGCCGACCGGCAGTGTCGCCGCTTCGGCCACAACCTGCCGAAGCGACCGCGCGAGCTGCGTGCTCGATCCGGAGGCGTCGAGCTGTGCGGTCGTGTTGATGCGTTCGAGGTCCGCGGACGCGCGATAGAGCCGCACCTGAAACCGCTGCTTCAGGCGCGCGAGCAACCCGCTGTCGAGCAGGCCCACCGCCTGATCTTTCCGTGATGCGCTGCCCTCGCGCAGGGCCATGCTTCGCGAATCGTCAACGACGACGGTGATCACGTTCTGTTGCGGCTTCAGCATCGACACGCTCAGCGCCGGCTGCCAGATCATCAGCAGCAGCACAGTCAGGAATGCCGCCTGCAATCCCCACAACACGGCAGACCGCCGCAGCGTGAGCCGCGTCGCTCCGTTGCGCAGC
>DASSSG010000560.1:0-2208 GCA_035708545.1 Bryobacteraceae bacterium
TCCTCGCTGTCAACGATGCTCTTGTCCGCATGCTCGGATACGGGAACGAGAGCGAGCTGCGCGCCGTAAGCGCGGGCGACGTGTACCTGGATTCTTCGCTGCGGCAGCACTTTATCGCGCAGCTCGAGCGTGACGGCGTGCTGCGCAACCTGGAGCTCGACCTCCGCCGTAAAGACGGCTCGCCGATCACGGTCCTCGAAAACGCTCGAACCGTTCGTTCGGAAGCGGGTGAGCTTCTGTACTACGAAGGCACGATGACCGATATCACGCATTTCAAGCGTATCGGGCGTGAACTCGAGGCGGCGCGTGACGAGGCAATTGCAGGCTCCCGGCTGAAATCCGAGTTTCTGGCCAACGTCAGCCATGAGATTCGAACACCGATGCACGGCGTGATCGGCATGACGAATGCGCTGCTCGAGACGCCGCTCAGCGAGGAGCAACATCAGTACGCCAGTGCGGTGAGGCGGTCGGCCGAATACCTGCTCGGTATCATCGACGACGTTCTCGACTTTTCAAGAACCGAAGCCGGCCGGCTGGATATCGAAGAGATCGAGTTTGCGCTGTCGCCCTGCGTTGACGACGTAGTGGAGCTGTTCGCGGAGGAAGCCGACGCACGAGGCCTGGAGCTGGCGTGCGACATCGCCGAGGAGGCGCCGGAGATCGTGCGCGGCGATCCGAAGCGGCTGCGCCAGGTGATCACAAACCTGCTCGGCAATGCCATCAAATTCACCGAGGCGGGACAGGTTGTCATCCGTGTCGAAGTGGTCTCGAGAGCGGCCGAGCATGTTGTGCTCCGGTTTGCCGTGTGCGACACCGGCATCGGCATTACAGCCGAGCAGATGGAACGCATCTTCCAGCCGTTCTGCCAGGCCGACGGTTCCACCACGCGCAAGTACGGCGGCACGGGTCTCGGGCTGAGTATCTGCAGAGCGCTGGTGCGGCTCATGGGCGGCGAGATTTCCGTGAGCAGCGCGCCTGGCCGGGGATCTACGTTCACTTTCGATGTTCAGCTCGGTGTGCCGGCGGTACAGCCGCCCGACACTGAGGCGAATCTCCGCGGAGTTCCGCTGCACCTGGCAGTGCGAGCGAGCCTCATGCGTGACATCGTTGCCGCGCATGCGCGGGCCTGGGGCATGGATGTGCGCTTGCTGAGCCACGCCTCCGAACTCAGCGCTGAAGGCATTCTGTTGGCCGAACCCGAAGCCCTGACGGGATCGGAGCCGCCGCGGTGTCCGCTGTTCGTGCTGCGGAACTTCGCGCGCCGGGCGGGCGAGAGCGCCGCTGCTGCTAACGGGGCGGCTGCCGTGGTGACAATGCCCGTACGGCTGCGCCGCCTCCGTGCGGAGTTGTCGAGAGTCCTCGCGGCGGAGCGCAGCACGGCGGCTGTGCGCAGCCGCATTCTGATTGCCGAGGACAACGCCGTGAATCAGACCATCGCCCGGCGGCTGGTCGAGAAGCTGGGGTATGAAGCAACGGTCGTTCCCTCGGGAGTCGAGGCCGTGGAGGCCGCCACGACCGGGCAGTACGCGCTCGTTCTCATGGATTGCCAGATGCCGTCGATGGACGGATTTGCGGCAACCGCCGAGATCCGGCGGCGCGAGCACGGCACACGGCTGCCGGTGATCGCTATGACCGCCAACGTTCTCGATGGAGACCGCGACCGCTGTCTGGCGGCGGGCATGGATGCCTATATCACAAAGCCCGTCAACGCCGACGAACTCGCGGCCATGCTCCGCCGCTGGACCTTCCCGGGGCAGGAGCAGCAGCCAGGCGCGGCCACGCTCCGCGCGTGAGTTTCAGGCAAACGAACGCGAGACAGCCGCCCTGCAGCGCGCGGCGGCATGATGACGGGATGTAGGGTAATAACAGTAGATGTTACATTAAGACTGAAAAGCCAAGGAGACATCTGATGACTGATCTGAGCGCGCCTGCGAGCGGATCGAAGATTCCGATCCTGTTCGGATGCATTGTCGCCCTGCTCGGCGCCAACATCTACCTGTACACGCAGCTCGACAGCGTCCGGGGAGACTTCGCAGAGTTCAAGAAGAACGTTCAAAACGAGCTGGCCAGCGTCAAGGAGAGCAGCTCGGTTTCCATTCAGACGGCTCGGCGCAACCTGAACGCGCTCCGCGACGAGCTCGAGACCGCGCGGCGGCAGGCCTCGATGGCCGCGGGCCAGGCCAAGGTCGAGGCGCAGCGGCACGCTGA
>DASSSG010000561.1:0-6049 GCA_035708545.1 Bryobacteraceae bacterium
CGCAGCGCAGAGAGCGCTTCCTGATACATGCTCTTCAGCTCGTAAATCCAGCCCAGAGTCAGCAACGCCCAGCCGTGATTGGGATCCAGGCCGAGCGCGCGCCGCGTCTCTTCGAGCGCTTTGTGATCGTGGCCCGCGCACAATTCGTGCCAGCCCAGACACGAGATCTGGTCCGGGTTGTAGGGATCGACCTCCAGGCCGCGGCGGCTTTCTTCGACCGCCTGATCCCCTTCGCCCGACCATAGCAGATAGTGTCCGAAGAAGTGCCGCACTTCTCCGTCGGCAGGATCCAGGCGAAGCGCCCGGCGAAACTCTTCCTGCGCCTGCGTCCAGTTCCAGTCCAGGTGGAGTTTGCCCAGCGCCAGGATCGCGTGCGCGCCGGCCTGCGTGGGATCCAGCTCGATTGCGCGGGAGGCGGCGTTGATCACGTTTGTGAACGCTTTGCCCGGCGGCTGCATACCGAACAGACCCGGGTAATACGCTTGTGCCGCCAGTCCGGTAAATGCGGCGGCATAACTCGGATCGATCTGGACCGCTTTGGTGAAGTCGCCCCGCAGGTACGCTTCGTGGGCGCTCGCATTCAACGGCTTCGCGAGCGCCGCCGAAACCTGCGGGTCCGGCCGCAGTCCGCGTTCGATGCCGCGTGCAATCGTCTGCGCAATCTCAGCCTGTGCGGCGAGCACCTGTCCCAGGTCCCGCCTGAACGTGCCGTTCCAGAGCGAAACCTGATCTCGCACACGGATCAGTCGCGCGGTCACGCGGGCCTCGCCGCCCTCGCGCTGCACGCTGCCTTCGACAACATAGCTGGCCTTCAGATCCCGGCCGATTTGTTCAATCGACGCGCCTGCCGCGTGAAAACGTCTGATCGATGTCCGCCCGATCACTCGCAGACGACCCGGATACAGCCGGTTCACCGTCGAGATCATGTCCTGATGCAGGCCATCGACGAAAAAGGCCTGCTGCGCGTTGCCGCCTGTGTTTTCGAATGGCAGTACCGCCAGGGTGATCCCGCCTTCGGGCGCGAGAAACGAGCGCCGCGCGAGAAACGCTCCCCCGGCCAGGCTCGCGGCGCAGGTGCCCGCCGCGCCCAGCCACCAGCGCCGCGTCCTCAGGTCCGCAGACGCGGCTTCCGATCGCTGCCATTGCTCGAGCTCGCCGGCCAGACCTTCGACAGACTCGTATCGCGCCTCCGGCTCCTTCTCGAGCGCTTTCAGAACGATCCGGTCCAGCCTCGCCGGAACCGCCGGATTCACCGCCGAAGGAGCCGCGGGCAATTCCGTGAGAATCGAACCCAGGATGCCCGCCGCCGTCCTGCCGCGAAACGGCGGCTGCCCCGTCGCCATTTCGTACAGCACAACGCCAAACGAAAAGATGTCGCTGCGCGCATCCACGTCCTCGCCGAGCGCCTGTTCCGGCGACATGTAAGCGAGTGTCCCCAGCACCACGCCGGTGGCCGTCAGCGACTCCGCAAAAGTCGTGGCATCGGGCCGCAAAGTCGCCGTCGAGACGTTTGCTGAATCCATTCCGCGCTTTGCGAGCCCGAAATCCAGAATTTTCACGTGCCCGCCCTCACAAACGAAGATGTTGGCGGGCTTCACATCGCGATGCACAATGCCCTTGGCATGTGCAGCCGCCAGCCCGGCGCAGACCTGCCGGGCTGTTTGCGCCAGCTCCGGAAACGGCAGGGGCTTTCCCGAAATGCGCTCTTTGAGCGACTGCCCTTCGAGTAGTTCCATCACGATGAACGGCCGGCCCTGGTACTCGCCGATATCGTGCACGGTGCAGATGTTCGGATGGTTCAGAGCGGACGCGGCGCGGGCCTCGCGCTCGAACCGGTCGAGCGCGGCCGGCTCATTCGCCATCGCGCGCGGCACGAACTTGATCGCCACATTCCGATCCAGCCGCTTGTCGTGCGCTTTGTAGACTTGGCCCATGCCGCCCGCTCCGAGCAGTTGCAGCACCGTATATGGGCCAAGTCGCTCTCCCGGCGGCACCGGCTGGCCGGCGGGCGCCGTAGCATCCGCCGGGTCCGATTCAAGAAAGCCGCAAGCCAGGCTTTCGCTCGCCAGCAGCGACTCTACGTCCTGGCGAAGCTTCTGGTCGGTGCTGCACGCTTCCTCGAGGAAGCGTGCTCGCTCCTCCGCCGGTTTCTCACGCGCCGCGTGGAACAGGCTCTCTATCTGCCGCCATCGCTCAACGACCATATCTGCACTCCGGAGGTTGCGGGCATACTATCACTGGGCTGCAGGTTTATCCAGCGGCTTCGCATCACCTTCCGCAGACGCTCGCCGGTGTCGAACTATCGCAGGCGTTCGCTTCCACCCTGTTCTCCCCCTTGCCGTCCCAGTTGAGGTCGCCACCCGTGTTATTGCGTAGCCGGTTGTCGAGTATGCTCACCTTCTCGGAATTCTGCAGCAGGATGCCGATTCCCAGACCCAGCAGGTCTTTGCCATACGGCGACGTGCCCCAGGGTCCGCGGTTGTAGCTGATCCGGTTGCCTTCGATCCACGTGCCCGCCGTGTTGCTGTTGAGGATCCCCTGCCGGCCGTTGTTGTTCAACACATTGTCGACAACGATGTTGCCGGTGCCGGCGCCCGACAGCATGATCCCGGCCATCTTGTTGCTGTGAGTCCAGTTCTGCCGTAACACGTTGTTTTCCGCTCTGGCTCCGCTCACGTGAATGCCGCAGTTAGCCAGGCTGGAGTTATCCACGAACATCATGTTGAACTGGACGGTGTTGTTGCCGGAATCATTCAGGTGGATGCCCATCATGTCTCCATTGATGAGCCGGTTGTTCTCGATCGTGTTGTAGTGTGCGTTCTCCAGATGGATGTTCTTGCCGTCTCCCCAGGCCGTCTCCGTCGTGGGCTGTCTGCCGAAATCGCGGACAGTGAAGCCGCGGACCAGCACATCGGTCACATCCTTCAGGTGGATGCCGTCGCGTTCGGAGTAATCGCCCTGCAGGACAACTTCGCCCGCGCGGCCGATCGCGATAAGCTGCAGGCCGTTCTTTTCGGGGCCCGCGATCTTCACCATTTTCTGGTAGATGCCGGGACAGACGAGGATCGTCGCGCCGGCGCTTGCCTGCGCGACGGCTTCCTGAATCGTGTGCAACGCGCCGGGGCAGTCCGCGCCGTCGTCGTCCACCATCAGCAGCTGAGTCGGTGCAACCGGCGCCACTCGTGCGAAGAAACCATGACTCACGCCCGCGCTGTCCGTGAACAGACCCACGACCTGACCGGAATTATTCATCGCGCTCGCGCGCATGCTTTGCGCTCCCGGCACATCAAATGTCGTAAATGCGCCTTTGTGCAGGAAGAAGCCGCGTTGCTTGCCTCGCGCGTCTGTATAGGTGCCGAGAATGTCGCCCGCGGCATTGATCTCGGCGGGGCCGTCCCAGAAAGTCCACTTTTGGCCGCCCTCGATTTCGAACAGAGTGAACTTACCTTCCTTCCATACATACCCGCGATACTTGCCGTTCTTCTCCTGGACGTGCCCGGCAACCTCGCCGCTGTCGCCTATCCATGTGCCGCAACTCATGTCATTCGACAGCGGGTGATCGATCGTCACGAAGCGCCCGCTGATCATTGCCCAGCCGTAATGCTTGCTCGTATCCCCGTTCGCGAAGTACATCCCCGTCACGTCGCCCGCGGAGTTGAGCCCGTAAATCATGGTTTGATCGGCGCCCGGGAAATCGATGGTCCGGAAGGTGCCGTCCCGCAGCAGGAAACCATGCTGCTTGTTCGAACTGTCTGAGTACACGCCGGCGATATCGCCGGCGTTATTGATTCTGTATGGCCACGTTGCGCTGGCTCCGGGAACATCGATGGTCGTGAACTGGCCGCCGCGTCGCAGAAAACCATGCCGCTTCTGGTCAGCCATGAAGTACGACCCTGTGATATCACCCGCATTGTTGATGCCATATGCGAATGTCGCCGCTGCGCCCGGATGATCGATCACTTCAAAGCGCGTCAGCTGTGCGGTAGCTGCCGGGGCGAGTCCGATCGCGGCCAGCGCCGCCAGGCAGGTATTCAGACGGGTCATGCCCTTCTCTCCTTCGGCTTCCGAAACAGGGTTGCCATCAGGGTGGCCGGGCGGCGATTTCACCCTTCACGGACAATACCGAGAACCGGCCGCGAATACCGTCACCGCCGAGGAAATATTTCTGATAGGATCGCCTGACGATGCAACGGATCCCGGCGGACATCAGCAGCCTGCTCGTCGCCTGGAGTAGAGGGGATGAGGCTGCTCTGGCCGGCCTGATCCCGCTTGTGTACGACGATCTGCGTGACATCGCCCGGCGGCAGTTGCGGCGCCGAATCCCCGACCGGTTGCTCGAATCGGACAGTTTGGCCCACGAGGCCTACCTCAGGCTGGTACAGGCGCGTGGCATCCGCTGCGAAAACCGGGCCCATTTCTTTGCGCTCTGTTCCCAGATGATCCGCCGCATTCTGGTGGATCATGCGCGCAAACAGCGCTACGCCCGGCGAGGCGGCGGGCAGCCGCAGGTATCGCTTGACGAGGCCATCCTCGGCGTCCGGGCCCGCGGCGTCGAAATCCAGGCTCTCGACGAAGCCCTCACCGCGCTCGCTAAGTTCGATTCGCGCAAGAGCCGTGTCGTCGAACTGCGCTTCTTCGGCGGCCTCACCGTGGAAGAAACCGCCGAGGTGCTGGAGATCTCTGAGGAGACTGTCACGCGCGACTGGCGATTCGCCAGAGCGTGGCTGTTTCGTGAACTGTCACACGCGGCGCCGAGCGCGTAGCCGCCGAGTCGGCCGTCAGGATCATTCGCACCGCAGCGCCTCGATCGGGTCCACCCGCAACGCGCGCCGCGCCGGAAGCCAGCACGCCAGAAGTGTGACCCCGGCGAGCAGAGCGGCGCCGCCCCCAAAGCTCACGGCATCCACGGCTCCGAGGCCATACAAGCTCGACGCCAGCAGACGCACCGCCCCCAGCGCCATGAGCACGCCGGCCGCCAGACCGGCCGCGATCAGCCGCACGCCTTCCGACATCATCGGACGAACAACGTCCGCCGGCCTCGCCCCGAGCGCGACCCGAATCCCAATCTCGCGCGTGCGCTGAGCCACAGTGAAAGACACGACCCCGAACAGTCCGACTGCCGTCAGAAGCAGCGTCAACAGGCCCGAAAGGCTGATTGCGGAGGCGTTCACCCGCTCGTTGGCCAGTGACTCGGAGAGATGTTCGACGGCCGTCTTCAACTGTGGCGCGGGCAGGTTGGGATCGAATGCAAGGATTTCCCGTGACACCGCGGGCATGACCAACGGGATGTTGGTGGCACGCACCACGATCTTCATGTTGGGTTCGTAATTCTGGGTAAACGGAACCAGAATGTGTGCTCGCGCCGGCTCGCCCAGATATTCGTACTTGCCGTCGCGCGCAATACCCACCACCTCGATCCACGGATGCGGCCCGAACGGGGCGACCCGGCGAAAGCGCTTGCCCAGAGCGCTCTCCCCCGGCCAGAATTGCCGGGCCATCGTCTCATTGATCACCGCAACGCGGGGCGATTTCTCCGTGTCACCGGCGTTGAACCCGCGGCCGGCCACGAAACGCGCCCCCAGTGTCTCGAAATAACCCGGCCCAACGGTGTTCTTGCCGGCCTGCAGCGGGCGCTCGCCGGAGCGGAGCGGTCTGCTTTGCAGCTCGAAGTCGAGCCCCCACATCCAGCCGGGCGGCATGCTGTTGGCGAGCGTTGCCGCTCGCACACCGGGAACAGCGCGAATGCGCTGCACGATCTCGTTGTAAAACTGGGCGCCACGGATCTCCGAGTAACCGGCTGGGCGGAGCTTCATCTGAACATAAAAAATCTCTTGCACATCGTAGCCGGGGTTCACCGTCCGAAGATTCTGCAGTGTGCGCACGAACAAAGCGGCAACCACAACGGCGACGAGCGAAACTGCGATCTGCGTGACCACGAGCGCGCTTCGCAGAGTCGACGTGCGCGGAGCGACGGCTGCACTGGCGCCCTTCAGCCCTGAAACGAGATCGTGCCGGCCTGCCGCGACCGCCGGTGCGATCCCGAAGGCGA
>DASSSG010000562.1:0-4933 GCA_035708545.1 Bryobacteraceae bacterium
GGAAAGCCCAGCGCGAAGATCTTCTTCACGTCTCTGACCAGGCCGTCGATGACGGCGCCGCGAGCGCCGCGCGCCATGGCAGCCGTCGAGAGCAACTCGCCCCAGGGCGCGTTGCGGATCGAATGACTGGTCGAAACGATGACGACCTCTCCCGGCAGAATGCTGTCCACGGCCTCGATTTCCAGTTTGTACGGATCATCCGAGATGTAATGCATGTCCATGCAGAGAACCGTGCGCGCCCATCCGGCAAATACGTAATCCGGCGACAGCGGCCGGATGTACTCGCGCATGGCGTGATCGCGGATGCCGAGTTCGTCGAGGGCGTCGGACAGGACCGCCGTGTACAGGTTCTTCTGAACGTGTTCGAACAGATCCTGATCGGCGGGGGCCAGCTGTTTGCCATTCACGTCTGATAACAAGGCCGATCTCCTCAAGACGATAATTCACGGGATGCTCAGCATCACGAGTGAGATGATACCGAGCACGATTCCCGCAACACCGTAGATTCCTACCCTTTCTCTGAAGGCGATTATTCCAGCCGCGGCGACCACGAACAAGGAGCCGCCGGTGGTAATCGGGAAAACGATATGACCAGGCACTTCGCGCGCGAGCGCCAGGCCCGTGAAGCTCTGCCCGCCGAGGCTGCACAGGCCCATGGCGGCACCCAGCGCCACTTCGCGTGAGTATAGCCCGGGCCAGTTCCGCAGAAGCGCGATGAGGGCGAAGACGAGACCACCCGCATACCAGTAGATCAGGTACTGCCACTGCCAGGACGCCAGCCCGCGTTCATTGAGTACCTTCAGCCCGAAGGGCCCCAGCCCGTTGGTGACGAACGCAATCAACATCATCTGAAGCCAGAAGCGGGGATCGCGCTTCATGCCGTCCCCTTCCCGCGTACTGCGACCGCCTCGGGCTCGCCGGCTCGTGTGCGCTGCTCCTCCTGCTTCTTGTCCTTCCACAGAAGAAGCATTGCGACCGGAATCAGCAGCAGCGCGACTGCCTTCGCCGGACTTACGGACTCGTTGTACAGGATGATGGATGCAACCGTAGGTATGCCGGACGAGAGATTAATCGCGAGCCAGCTGGTCGCGATGTTGCCATGCCGTATGCCGGCCTGAAATGCGAGGATGGCGGCGGCCGCTGACATACCGAACGGAATTCCGATCGACACGACAGCAGCGGGAGCGGACGGTGAGCGCTGCTGCAGCAACACGACCATCGCCGTGATCAGCACGAGTGACCAGACATAGATCAGCGCCGTCAGCGGCCGCGGACGGCAGTTCTTCACGTCGGCGAGCTTGTGAAACACTCCGAGCGTGCTGAAGCAGGCGAGCGCGAGGAGCATGTAGAGGTGGCCTGATCTCATGGTGATCACGTGTGGGGCAGGCTGACAGTCCGCCAAAGCGCCGGTTGGCAACCGGCGCCCAGCCTTGCAAGCTGCCCCACAAAGCACTCTAGAAGAGGAACTTCAAGCCGAGCTGCATCGTCCTTGCGGCCCTTGCGCTCAGGATCTTGCCGAAGTTCGACCTCCCGAGCGTCGTGCCGGGATTATTCAGATTTACATGATTGAATGCGTTGAAGGCTTCCCACCGGAACTGGAAGTACTTCGACTCGGTTACGTGGAAGTTTTTCATCAGGCCGGCGTCCAGGATATGGACCGCCGGGCCGTCGATGATCCCGATGCCCGAGTTCCCCCACTGGTACTGCGCAGGCGCTGCAAACGCCGCCGGGTTGAACCACATGTCGCGATTCGGATTCGAAATCGATGGATCGCCGACCAGGTTCGGCCTCGTGTTCCAGCCGTTGCCCAGGGTCGCTCCGGGCGCGGTGAAGGTCAGTGGCGAGCCCGACGTGAAGCTGTTGATCCCGCTCAGCTGCCACCCGCCGAGCAGCAGATCGGCGGCCTTTGTCAGGTCGGAACCCCATTTCCGTCCGCGTCCAAACGGCAGCTCCCACACCACGTTGGCGAACAGGATGTGCGTGCGATCATGACCCGACCGGCCGCGAAGGTACCCCGGCGGCGCGAATGGGACCAGCGCATCGTATTCCCCAGAGGGCGTCATGTCGCTGATGTCTTTCGCGAAGGAGTAGGACAACATCGCCGAGAGTCCGTCCGCGTACCGGCGTTCGATCTTCACCTGCATGCCGTTGTACCAGGACTTACCGAGGTTCTCGAGGACGTTGACTGTCCCGAACACCGGCCAGGGTTTCGCCGCCTGAAGATTCGGATGCCGCCCGGGCGCGACTTCGTTGTACGCGTGCATGCTGACCTGATCGCGTAAACGGGTGCCGACATAAGACAGCGTCAGGGCGGACTTGAACGGCAGCGCCGTCTGCACCGAGACGTTGAATTCGTGCGTTTTCGCCGGGCGAATATTGAACGCCGGAGCCTCACCGATGGAAGGCTGGATAAACGCCTGCGGATCGGCCGGCCACGCTGTCTCCCAGCGCTGCAGAGAGAGCGCGCTGAAGCTCAGCGCTTCCCACGCCCAGTACGGCGGGCCGACGATGGAGGACGCGGCGCGATTGCCCGTGAACGTGTTGTAGAACAGACCGTAGCCGCCGCGCACCACGAAATTCGCCGTGTCCAGAGGACGCCACGTCACACCGAGGCGCGGCGACCAGTTGCCGTTCGCTTCGTACAGGCCTCTCGGCACGTTCACCTCGGTTGCCGGCACCCACAGCCCCTGCGTCGCGGCTGAGAGATACGGCGCCACAGGCTGAGCGTTCAGGTTCATTTGCCCGTTGTCATCGACACCGGCGATGACCTTGCCGATCTTCGGATCGAAGGTTGCACCGTTGCCGTTCTTCAGATCGTGCTCATGCCAGCGCTCGTAACGAAGGCCGAGGTTAATCGTGAGGTTCGGCGTCACCTTCCAGTAATCCTGCGCCCAGATGCCCGAGTAGGGCGCGTTCTCGAGACCGAAGCTCTCGAGCGGGAAGTTGCGGCGGCTTCCGGACGTCAGTCCGAGCATGTAATCGGCAAATCCATTGCCGGTGAACTGCCCGTTGAAGTCGAAGCTGCCGCGCGGCGAGTGCGATCCATGGCGGCCGTAGACGGCGCGGTCATCGAACTCGTACCCGAAGCTCAGCGTGTGTGCACTCCGAACGTTGTTCAGGCTGATCTTGGCATTCCGCACGGTGCTCCAGAGGCGGCCGGGCACCCCCCACGGAGCGCTGAATCCCGTGTAACCGGTGATGCCTACGTTCGGCAGTCCGACGAACTCCTCGCGCCCCTCGGTTCGGATCCCGCGGATCCCGGCTTGTTGCGTCAGATTCTCGATGCCTGCGAGGGGCCAGGTGAATCGGTTGTCGGAGCGCAGATAGCCGGCCGTGGCCGTGAGCAGCAGCGATGGGCTGATCATGTTCGTGTAATTCAGGCCGACGTTGTGCTGTCGCGTCGTATTGTCCGAAACGATCTGCGGACTGTAGCCGGGACTCTGCGCGAGATTGTCCACAACCACCCATCGGCCGTAAATCCGTTGATTGTTGGTGATCTGGTGATCGATTCGCGCAGTGCCCTCCCAGGTGTCGTTCTTTGTAGCCGCCAGCGCCCGGAATCGCCCATCGGGCGAGTTCGGCTCGAGAACGTACGGCAGAAAGAATTGCGAAGCACTCGAGATCCGGTCGGCGGGAATGACGTTGCCGCGGAAGGGTTGCCCCGTCTGTGGATCGCGGATCGGTGTTGAAAGCGCGGAGAAGTCGCCCCGCTTCATGGCCGCGCTGGGGACAACGGAGTTGTAGATGCTCGCGCCGCGAATCGGCGTGCCCTCAAAGCTGGCAAAGAAGAACGTCTTGTTGCGGAAGATGGGTCCGCCGATGGCAGCGCCGAACTGGTTGCGGCGCACTTTCGGAATAGAGGTAGCGAAGGTATTCCGTGCGTTGAGCGCATCGTTTTGCAGAAACTCCCAGAGCGCGCCGTGGAACTCGTTCGTGCCGGACTTGGTCACCACCAGAACCTGAAGCGGGTTGCGGCCGTTCTCCGCGCTGAAGCTGTTGGTCTGCACGTTGAACTCGGCGATGGTGTCGACGTTCGGGATCGCCATGCCCCCTTCATCCATCGCCGCGTTCGCGCTGAGGCCGTCGAGTTGAAATTGTGTTTGGTTGTCCCGGGTGCCGAAACCCTGAACGGTGGAGCCTCGCTCGGGGCCGCCGGTCGACAGGTAACGCATGCCGGGCACGAGATTCACGAGCACGACGGGATTGCGAGTGCTGAGGGGTAACTCGCGGATCTGCTGCATCTGCACGACGGTCTCGACGGAGCTGCGCTCGGTCTGAAGCACCTCGGCGGTGGCTTCGACAGTCACCTGCTCGGAAACCTGGCCGACTTCGAGCACGGGCGCGATGCGGCTCCGCTCGCCGACGGTGATTTCGGTCCGGGTGAGCGACCATGTCTTGAACCCGGGCGCCGTAACGGAGACGGAATATGGCCCCACCGGCAGCGCGAGCACTTCGAAATTACCCGTCCCGTCAGATACGGCGGTGCGCTTGAGACCCGTCGCGAGGTTGGTGACCGTTACCTGGGCCTGAGGAACCATGGCTCCGGTCGCATCCTGCACGGTTCCCAGAATGGAACCTTCAGTTCCTGCCTGCCCGAGAAGCATGACACTCGTCAGGAGGAGAAGCGAGAGACACCACATTGAGTTGCGCATAAGTAGACTCCCTCCTCGGTTGCTGGCTTATTCTGAGCCGGGGCCGCGCGGATAAGCAACGGGGTAAATGAGCGGTCGTCCAGCGTATTGGAAATCAGTACCGCGCTTCGACGACGTAGCGGCGGGATTCGGGCGCGGGTATCCGCACCCATTCCTTGTCGGCCTCAAAATCCATCCATGACGCGCCGTTCACCGTGACAGAACGGAGTTGCTTGCCATCGGGGTGCCGAAGGCGGACCAGGAGTGCTTTTGGTCTCGTGCGCCCTGGCACGTCGACCGTG
>DASSSG010000563.1:0-7403 GCA_035708545.1 Bryobacteraceae bacterium
ACGCAGCAGGCGATGGCGAGCAATCGTTTTGCTGGTGAACAACGACTGGCTGTTCATGTAGTTGTACAGCACGGGATTCGAGGTCCGCAGCGGATCGAAATTCCCGATCCAGAAAGGATTCGTTACGTTTGCGTTCAGGAAGTCGTCGTTGGCCTGGTTGCGCTGCATGCCGTGCGTCCAGTACTGCTGGGGCAGGAAATCGACGCGCTGGACTTCGCGGCGGTCGTCGGTCTCCCCGAAGGGGAAGAACCGTGATCGCGCATGGTTATAAGCAACCTCAACAACCATGTCGCTTCGGAGCTGCCGCTGCATGGAGAACCGGAAGCGGTCCTGCGTTGCCGGTTCAAACTCGTATGGCATCGCTTTGAAGTTGCGGCCGACCCGGATCATCCCGTCCAGTGCGTTGCCGTACGGTTCGTTGAAGCGCGTACCGTCGGGACGAACCGGGAAAGGATCGGTAAGGACATTTCGCGTGGCAGAGAGGTTCGCCGCCGCACCGATCCCGCAGCAGAAGGTCAGGCCGTTGTCGGTCGTCAGAGGAACCGTCGTCTGCTGGCTGTACCCGTCCTGACCGGGCCGGTCATTGAGGACATTGAAGACATCCTGATACCTTCCGTAACCGGCGCGAATGACCGTCTTGTCGCCGATACTGTAGACAACGCCGACGCGCGGCAGGAACGAATGCACGCCTGCCGTCCACCCTTTGTTCGGCAGACCCAGGTAGGTATTCCCTCCGACGACCCTGAACTCGCTCGCCGGCAATCCGGCGATCGGGTTCTGCGCGTAAGCAGCCTGCGCGAGCTGGCTGATCGGCAGCGCAAGGCCGGGGTCGAAGTTGCCGAGCCCGCGATTGAAACGCTCGGTCGTGCCGCCCTGGTATTCGTAGCGCAGACCGAGCGTCATCCGCAGCTTGTTCGTCAGCCGCCAGTCGTCATTCAGGTAGAGGGCGCGGCTCGGCGTGCTCCAGAACGACGAGTCGTTCGTGTCGATGCTGATGGACGTCGGCAGCCCCATCATGAACGAGGCCCAGTCAAGGCCATGGTTGGAGGCGGTGTTGATGACGTCGGTGGCTTTCGTGAAGTTGTTCCGGAAATCGAACCTGCCTGAGGTGTTGCCGGGCCCTCCGCCCGTAAACTGATACCGCCGCTCGTTGTACCCATACTTGAATGAGTGTGCGTTCCAGACGGTAGTCAGCTGCACTTTCGCTTCCGCTGTCGTACCTCGCGTTCCGATGTACGGATAGCTGTCGCTGATGTCCTCGATATTGTTGAAATCGAGCCGCGGCAGCATGTGCAGAGCTCCGGCTCGCTGGTCGAGGTACGCAGGCAATCCGACATCGCTCGGCTTGAAGGTCGTGCGCACCGGCGACCGGCTGCCCTCGTTGAACCGAGTCCAGCTCAGGCCCGCATCCATAATCGTGCTGTTGCTGATCGTCCAGATCCAGTCACCGCCGCCGCCTTTGTTCACGCGCGTGAGCCCGTTCCTGTGCAGCCCGCGCATCGTCTCGTAGGTCCAGTCGTATTCGTCGGCAAGGCGATCGTTCCAATACCATCGGCCGAACACGCGATGCCGCTGCGATACGTTATAATCGACGCGGTTCAGGTAGGAGAAGAAGTTCTCGTCTTTTGGCATCGCAGCTGCGTAGTAGTTATTGAATCCCTCGTCTGAAACCAGACCCGGCACATTATTGGGCGCTGGATACAGCTTCTCGTAGAACTTGTACATCGGGTTCAGGATGGGAATGCCCTTGTTCCCGGGAAACGGATCTCGAACCACGACACCGTTGACGAGCCGCGCCGTCCGCGGATCGTAGATCTGATACTTGACTGGATCGATTGCCAGCAGGTCGGAGAAGTCGCCCTGCCGCCATGCCATTGTCGGCACCGTGCGGTTGATAGAGCTGGTTGTCTCGGCTTTTGCCTGCTTGATCCCGTTATAGCTGAAGTAGAAGAACAGCTTGTCCTTGCCGTTGAAGAGCTTCGGAATGACAACGGGGCCGCCGATGGTCGCGCCGTAGTTGTTGGAACGGCCCGTAGCCTGCTTCTGCTCGCCCGGCTTGAGCGTGCCGGCTCGTTGTTTGGCCTCGTACTGCAGGCGCGTGAAGTGCGGCGTCGCGTTCCACCGCTGTTGCCAGTGCTGGTCGTACAGAGAGCCGTGGAACGTATTCGTGCCCGACTTCGTGGAGACGTTGATAGTGGCGCCCGAGGTATTGCCGTACGATGCGTCGAACGTCGAAGTTTCAAGCCGGAACTCTTCGACCGTCTCCGACGACGGCACGTATCCCACACGGCGCCCTGTGCCCGTCACCGGAGCGCCGTCGATCGTGTACTCATTCGAGCCCACGCCGCCGGCGGTGTTGAACGAAGACGTGCCCCCGTTGTCGAACGGACGACGGTATTCGGGCTGCCCCGTCCACTGCATGCCCGCGGCGAGCGTCGCCAGCGCGAACGGGTTCATGTCGCTGAACGGCAGCTGTGTGATCTGACGGTTGTCGAGCACACGGCCGCCCGAAGCGGTCGTGGTGTCGAGCATCGGCGCTTCGGCCGTGACCTCGATGGTGTCGGCAACCTGCCCGAGTTCGAGCGTCAGCGGCACATGGAGCCGTCCGGCCACGCTCAGCACCAGCCCGCTGCGGACGACGCGCTTGAAGCCCGGCGCCTCTACGGTTACGGAGTAATTGCCCGGATCGAGCAGGCTCGCTTCGAAATACCCGGTTTCGTTCGACACGACAGGGCTGGAGCGGTTTGTGTCCGTGTTGGTGACCGTGACCGACGCACCCGGAATGCGAGCCCCCTGCGGGTCGCTCACGGTTCCCGTGATACTGCCGAAAGACTGCTGTGCCCAGGCTGCGCTGCACACCAGCAGCAGACAGGCGACAAGAGCAAATACGCGGCTTGGCATATGTGTTTCCCCTGATTGACGAATGCGAGACCCTCCGGCCGGTTCGCCCGGCCGGTATCCGCCTGTGCGCGCAGCACAGACGTGCGTTCACTTACACGTAACGGATTACTTTATATCAATGATATGCCAGCGCTGCCCGAGGTTCAACGGCACGCAGCGGCCGTTCGCTCTGTACGCTCGAGCCAGGCGCGCAGCATCGCGGTGCAGTCGCGCGCGAACGGATTCGTTCGCAGCTCCTCGATGCTGAAGCGCATTTTGTGCCGCCAGTTCGGGTATTGTCCGGTCGTGCCGGGGAGGTTCTGCTGGTCGGGATCTTTGAACACATCCTCCTGATTCACCAGCATCAGCTCGGACGGAGTGAGCGCGAGGAAGCCGATGAGGGCGTGGTGCAGCTCGCCCGTGAGCTCCGGGATCTGGGTCGCCTGGCGTGGAAACCACGCGGGCAGCAATGTGAGCTGGTGCAGAAGATCGAGCAGGCGCTGCTTCTCCTGTTCGCGGCTTGCGAGTTGCCGCCGATACAGATCTTCGCTCGGCATCACCCCGGCCCTGCGCCGCGCCTCGATGTCGGCGCCCGACCAGAACCCGGCAAGCGTCGGCAGATCGTGAGTGCTCGCGGAAGCGAGCGCCTGTCGTGGGTACTCCGCCGGGCGCTTGAACCCGTTCTCGCGCGTCTTCTCGAAGTAAAGCAGACGATAACTGCGCACACCGTAGCGCGCGAGCGACTCTCGTATGTACGGCTCGACCGTGCCGAGGTCCTCGCCGACGACAAGAAATCTGTTGCGCACGCTTTCGAGCGCGAGAATGCGGAGCAGATCGTCCGGGTGCTCCTGCACGTACGTTCCTTCCCTGGCGGTCTTGCCGTCCGGTATCCAGAAAAGGCGGAAGAAGCGCATCACGTGATCGATTCGGAGGGCGCCACCGTGGCGCGCCGTTTTCCGGATCAGTTCGCTGAAAAGCCGATATCCGTCCGCCTGATGCTGTCCTGAGTTCGGCGGCGGGAAGGCCCAGTCCTGCCCCGCGGGCGAGAAGTCGTCGGGTGGCGCGCCGACCCGCGCGCCTGCCACGTAAAACGGCCGATGGGCCCATAAATCAGAACCGAGCCGGTCTGTCGCCAGCGCCAGATCGTGGTACAGCCCGATCGACAGCCCGCGTTCGCGAGCGTAGGACTGCACCTCTGCGAGCTGCTCGTCGAGCAGCCACTGGATGTACTTGTAGAACAACACCAGACGCCAGTGCTCGCGCGCGAACTCCTGCGTCTCGCCTGACTCCGGGTCCTGGTATTCGCGCGGCCAGTCCGTCCAGACCCACACATTGCGGTCTCGCTTGTGCATCAGCTCATCGAGCGCGCAGTAGATGGCGTACCGGTCGAGAAGCTTTCCTTCGGCCTCGACGTATCGGCGAAAGCCGCGGGCGCGTTCAGTGTCTCGCGCGTACTCGCGCAGAAAATGGCGGAATGCGGCCTTAAGACACTTGAGTTTCAGCGGCCAGACCTTTCCGTACTCAACATATCGCGCGGCGCGCAATTCGGCGATACGACCCTGCACGGATTTGTTCTCGAGCAGGCGGCGGCACCAGCGAGATGCGGCAAAATCCGGGATGCGGAGAATGTCAAGATAAATCGGGTTTCGATAGAAGCTGCTGATCGGGAGGTACGGGCTGGTGTTATAGGGCTCCCGATTCGCGAGCGCATGCAGCGGATTGAGTCCGACAAAGCTGACGCCGGCCTGCTCGGCCGCCCAGTCGATGAAGGCACGCAGATCGCTCAGGTCGCCGCAGCCCCAGTTGCGGTCCGAGCGCAAAGCGTACAGGCTGAGCGCGATGCCGGCCGTGCGCCGATCGCCGGCGACCTCCGGAGGAGTCCAGCAGCGTTCCGGTGCGACAATCAGCCGGGTGCTGGAGGAAGCCGACGCAGTGGCGAGGTGCAGTTCGTGATAACCGAGCGGCGCGTCAGGCGGGAGCAGCAGATGCTTGCGCACGAACACGCGGCCGCGAAGCTCGGCGAAGCCATCGTCGGGCAGCGACGGCAGCGGCAGTTCCGCGTTCTCGACCCGCCCGTCCTCCCAGCAGAATGACGCTCTCAGAGTGCCTGCTGCATCTTCGCGAGGCACCTGCACGTGTATCCAGCCGGTATCGAGGCTCGCGACCAGCGTGCGCGGACCGAGGCGGCTCCACTCCTCCCAGAGCCGCTGCTCACAAGCGGCATCCAGCTGCTCGCACGTCTCCGCGGCGACGCCGAGCGCTGTCAGGAGCGTTTTCTGAATGCCGGGGGTGGTCGGATGCCGCTGGCCAAAGATGTCCCAATATTCCGGCTGAATGCCCCATTGGCTGGCGGCGCGCTCGAGCGCGTTTTCGTATGTCGTGGCCGCCTGGAACCTGACCGGAGCGGTGGGCATGAATAGGTTGGGATCGAATTTCGGGGCTGCAGGTTACGCGTCTGAGCGCGGTCATCTGAAATTGTAGCTGTATCGATTCCGCGCATCAGCCGCCCGGGCCCCCATCCGCCATAATGGAGGCAGAGGCATGGAGAATCGCATCCAGCTCAGCCAGCCCGAAGACCTCTACGCCCGGATCGACAACGAATACGGGCAAAGCCCCGACGAGGGGATCATTCTCACGACCGTCGATAAAGCCATCAACTGGGCGCGCAAGAACTCTATCTGGCCGATGAGTTTCGGTCTCGCCTGCTGCGCGATCGAGATGATGGCGATGATTGGCTCGCGCTTTGACATCGCCCGCTTCGGAGCGGAAGTGATGCGCGGCTCGCCCCGGCAATCCGACCTGATGATTATCGCCGGTCGTGTGGCCAACAAGATGGCGCCTGTCATCCGGCACCTTTACCAGCAGATGCCGGAACCGAAGTGGGTGATCTCGATGGGAGCCTGCGCCACGTCAACCGGTGTGTTCAACAACTACGCGCTGGTCCCGGTGAATCAGGTGATCCCGGTTGATGTGTATGTTCCCGGCTGTCCCCCGCGGCCGGAACAGTTGATTTACTCCATCATGCTGCTGCAGAAGAAGATCGACGCCGAACGCGGGACCTTGCTGCGGGCTCTCAATCTGGCCTGAGCCGACCGCCCGCGGCACGGGAGTCCTCAGGCCGCGGACCCTTCAACTTTCGCTCAAATCCGAGATCGGCACGCCGATAAGCTCAATGGCGAGGACTACGTTCTCGCCCAGGGAGCAGGCTATGGAAATAGACTCTATCCGAGCGGCACAAATGCACGGCGCGATGGCCCAGGTCAGCGCGGCTCCGGCCGAGCGGCGGATCGAGCGGGCCGAACTGATTCTGGCGATCGGTGCGGTGAACGAATCCGCCTTGTTTGGCGACGAATACGAGTTGACGTTTTCGCTGGACCGGGGAACACGCCGGCCGCTGCTTCAGCTCGTCAACCGCGAGACCCGCGAAGTGATACGGCAGATCCCGCCCGAGTATGTGCTGCGAGCGGCTCGCGAGTTGTCGAAACGACGCTGAGTGACTCGGCTCAAGCCCGGATCCGCTGCGCCGATGAGTACTGTGGACGCGCAAGATGAACGCCTACGAGACTTATCGCGAATCAGAGATTCTGAGTGCCGATCCGGTTCGCTTGATCGAGCTCCTGTACCACGGGGCGGTGGACGCTGTTCGCGAAGCTCGTATGTTCCTTCGCGCCGGCGACATCGAAGCGCGCGGCCGGGCTGTTTCGCGGGCGAGTGCGATCCTGCTCGAGCTTGCGGCGTCACTGGATTCCGAGCGTGGCGGGGACCTCAGCCGCAACCTGGCCGAACTCTACGTCTACATGCACGGCAGGCTCAGCACGGCTCATCTCACGCAGACCGAGGACCCGCTGGCAGAAGTCGAGAAGCTGCTTGTTACGTTACTCGAGGGCTGGAACACACTGCAGTGCGCAGACCCGGAAGTTCCTGCCGAGCTGAACGCAACCGCGGAGGCGCACGCGGAGCGCTTCAGCTGCACGTTCTGAGTGATGGACGTGCCGGCCTGACACGAGTGTCATTACTGATCCGCGGAGCGCATCGCGCTCGGCTCGGCCGAGCCTCCCGTCTCGCGCAGCCCATCCGCGATGAGTGCCGCCAGGCCGAGTCCGCCGGCCGAGCTGAGCGTGCTGCTCAGTTCCTGCTCGGCGAACTCCATCACCGCATCGCTGGAGCCACTCTCCTCGCCGTCAAGTGATGTAAGAGAGGAAGCCGAACGCGCGCTCCGAAGCATCTGTGCAATCAGGAGCGCTTCGAAATCGGCTGCCGCCTGTTTGGTCCGCGCAGCCTCGCCGCCAGCCGCGGTACGGCAGGGAAATGGCGGCAGCGACACAGGGTTCACCTGAAACACTCAGATCACCTCGATTTCAGCTTCCAGAGCTCCCGCGGATCGCAGACTCTGGAGGATTGCAATCACGTCCCGAGGGGTCGAACCGATCGCTACCAGAGCCTTGACCAGATCCTCGACGCTCGCGCCGTGCTTGAGGCTCAGGCTCTTCGCCTTCTCCTCCCGAACTGAAACGGACTGAGCC
>DASSSG010000564.1:0-2558 GCA_035708545.1 Bryobacteraceae bacterium
GAGCGATGACGCGCCTCGCCGCTGCGTTCGTTGCAATCGCCGGGGTTCTGGCGTCGCCCGCGGGCGCGCAAACCTATCCGAACAAACCGATTCGACTCGTCGTCGGCTTTACGCCCGGTGGAAGCAACGACGTTTCGGCCCGGCTCCTGGCGAGCAAATTGTCGCCCCTGCTGGGCCGCTCGGTCGTCGTAGACAATCGTCCGGGTGCGGGCGGGCACGTGGGTGCGAACCTCGTCGCCAAAGCGGCGCCGGACGGCTATACGCTCTTTTTCACGACCGCGGGTGTGATTTGCGTGAACCCGCATTTCAAGCCCGACATGCCATTTCATCCGATCAACGATTTCGAATTCGTGGCGTTCATGTCGGACTACGCGAGCGTCATGGCGACGCACCCGAAACTCGGGGTCAGGGATTTTCAGAGCTTCGTGGCGGCTGCGAGGGCGGCGCCGGGTAAATATAACGCCGCGACCGCAGGTCTGGGCGCCACGCAGCACATTGCGTTCATCGTCATGAACAACCTGCTCGATCTGAAGATGGAGCTCATCAACTACCCCGGCACTGCGCAGGCGACGGCTGCAATCGTCAAAGGCGAGGTGGCGGTCGGCATTGCCGCCGTATCGACGATGAAGAGCTTCATCGACGCCGGGAGCCTCGTGCCGCTGGCGGTACTGCGCGACAGGCGCTCTGCACTGCTGCCGGCAGTGCCGACGATCGTTGAAGCGGGATTTCCGGAATTCCTCAAGAACGGATCGTGGGGCGGGCGGCAATTCGTGCTCGCGCCGCGCGGAACACCCAGGCAGATCGTGGCGAAGCTGAACGGCGCGATCCAGCAGGCGATGCAGGATCCCGACATGAAGTCGAAGCTCCGCGATCTGGGTCAGGAAGATATTTCCGGGGCAGCCCCTGAGAAAGTTCGCGAAATCGTCAAACGCGAATACGACACCTGGGGTGAGGTCATCCGGCGCTATGACATCAAGGCCCAGCAATGAATGCGACAGAGCCCGGTTAGCGCGCAGCTTGCGATGGGGGGTCGTTCTATGCTTTTTTCGCTTCTCTGCTCAAAGCCGCGCGAATGTCCTCCTCGCTGAGATGGGGCGCAACCATGCGAATGAAATCGAGCAGGAATTTACGCAAGTAGGTATGAGAACGGAGCCGCACGAACGTCGTGCTCGGCTCGAAGAGGTGGCTCGCATCGCGTGCGCGCAAACCGCGGTCGTGATACTTGTCGAACGTGATGGTGGTGAGAATCGCGATGCCGAGCCCGAGCTCGACGTAGGTCTTGCTGACGTCCGCGTCGACCGCGCCGAAAATCACGTTGGGCTCGATCTTCGCGCTCCTGAACGCGTCCATCACTTTCCAGCGCCCGCTGTAGGCCGGGTCGTAGGTGATGATCGGGTACTTCGCGATTTCCTCGAGCGTGAGCTTCCTTGCCTTGAGTATGGGATGGCCGGCTTTCGCGACGACGCTCCGTGACAGGGGGAAGCACGGAATCGCCGCGAGCGTCGGGAAATCGCGCGCCGTATCGCTCACGATCGCGATGTCTGCATCGCCCGCGTCGAGCATTTCGCAAACCTGCTCCGGGTTTCCCTGCCGAAGACCCAGGCGGATTGCCGGGTACTTCTTCATGAAGCGCTCGACCACCTTCGGCAGCACGTAACGCGCCATCGTGTGTGTCGTGGCGATGGTGAGTTGGCCGCCGCCGATCGCGTTGAAGTCATTGCCGAGGCTCTTGAGATTGTCGATCTCGGTGAGCGCGCGTCGGGCGATGGCGATCGCTTCACGTCCGGGCTCCGTAAGGCCGACGATGCGATTGCGCTTCCGGAGAAAGATCTCGAAGCCGAGCTCCGCCTCGATCATCTGAATTTGTTTGCTGACGCCGGGCTGCGAGGTGTGCAGCGCTTCTGCCGCAGCCGAGATGTGGTCGCCGTGGCGGTGCACGTCGACGATATAGCGCAACTGCTTCAGATTCATGAGCTTGCAGCTGTATACCAGAGCGGAATAGCACGATAACACAATATTCTGGCGGGCTATGCTGGCCGGGGCTAGCATCGCCTTCGAACATGGGGGAGGGGAATTCGATGCAGCTCCGATCGTCTCGATACGACGTGATCGTCGTGGGTGCAGGCAACGCCGCGCTGTGTGCAGCGCTGTCGGCGCACGAAAACGGCGCACGCGTGCTCGTCCTCGAGCGTGCGCCGCACGCCGAGCGTGGCGGAAACAGTGTCTATACCGACGGCAAGATGCGCGTCGTCTACGACGGGCTCGACGACATCCTGGCGTTGAGCGACGATCTCTCGCAAGACGAGATCGAGAGGAGCGACTTCGGCAGCTACAGCGAAGACGATTTCTTCGACGACATGGCGCGCATCACGCAGAACCGCACCGATCCGGATCTCTGCGAGATTCTCGTCAGGCAGAGCCGCGCGACGCTGCGCTGGATGAAAGCGAACGGCGTGCGCTTCCACCCGAACTACGGGCGGCAGGCGTACCGCATCGACGGCCGTTTCAAATTCTGGGGCGGCGCGCCGATCGTGGTCTCGGGCGGCGGACAGGGCCTG
>DASSSG010000565.1:0-10880 GCA_035708545.1 Bryobacteraceae bacterium
CGGTCAATGCCGCGCATCGTGACGTTCTCGCCGAGTGAACCCGGACCTAGCTGGTATCCGAGGGGGGCGAGTTCGTCAAAGATCTCGGACGCGATCAGGACCACTGCCTTGCGGGGGCCGCCGTGGATGTCGGGGTGGGCAAAGGCATCGCCTTCGAGACCGGCGGGCGTGACAAGGGCCTGATCGACGGCATATTTCGGCACGCCCCCTTTGCCGATGCTGACCTGCAGGATAGTGCCGACCATGGGTGTGATTCCAACGTAGCCGATCGCCGGACAGAGCCAGCACCTGCCTCGCGGCGCTACAATCTGAACACGTTCGCAATCCGCGGCTCCCGTCCGGGCAGCCGCACTTTGGGGTTTCACATGGCATCTCTTCGAGTTCTCATCTGCCTTGCCGCGCTCGGGCTGCAGTTGCCTGCTCAGGATTCGCGCGGAACCATCGTGGGCCGGGTCTTTGATCCGACGGGCGCCGTCGTTCCAGGCGCCGAGGTGAAAGCGACCAACGTGGCGACCGGCGTGGTAGCTTCGGCGAAATCCAACGAGGCCGGTAATTTCACGCTGCCCTACCTGATCCCGGGACGTTATGACGTGACGGTGGAATCAGCCGGGTTCAAAACGTTCGTGCAGAAAGATGTAGAAGTCCGCATCAACGATCAGGTGAACCTGCCGATCGAGATGCAGCTCGGCACGAGCGCGGAATCCGTGCAAGTCACCGCGGAGACGCCGCTGCTGAGCACGGTGGAAGCTTCCCTCGGCCAGGTCGTTGACGAGCGCCGCGTTACCGAACTCCCGTTGTTCGCGGGCAATCCGATGGATCTGGTCCACCTCGCGCCGGGGACGGTCAATGGCACCAACCTGCGACTTCGGAAAGCACCATTCAACAACGCTCCTTCGCAGTTTTCGACCGACGGCAGCGGCAATTACCAGAATGAGTTCACGATCGACGGCGTCCCCAATACCTACAGCGACGGAACGCAGCCGCGCGTCGCCTTCTCGCCCCCGCAGACCGCGATTTCCGAGTTCAAGATCCAGACCTCGCAGTATGACGCGAGCATCGGCCACACGCTGGGCTCGGTGGTGAACGTCAGCACGAAGAGCGGAACCAACGAGCTGCATGGGGAGGCGCACTGGTGGGTGCGCAACCGCATCTTCGACGCGAAGAATATTTTCCAGAACCGCTCGGGACAGAAGCTGCCCGTTTACCAGGATAACCGCTACGGCGTTTCCGGCGGCGCTCCGGTCATCATCCCGAAGCTGTACAACGGGAAGAACAGGACGTTCTGGTTCTGGGCCTGGGAGGCGAACAAATTCGGCGATCCCGGCTCGGCGACGTCCACGGTGCCGACGGAAGCCATGCGCCGCGGCGATTTCTCCGCTTTCCTTGCGCTTGGCAGCCAGTATCAGCTCTATAACCCGTTCACGACGCGGCAGGTTGGCAGCCGCTTCGTGCGCGAACCGTTCGCGGGCAACGTCATCCCGCAAAACCTGCTCGACCCTGTGGGGCAGAAGCTCATCAACTCATACCCGCCGCCGAATCAGGCGACGGGGGATCGCGAGTCCCGCAACAACTATTTCAACCCGATCAAAGCCCTCGAGGATTACTGGGTCCACATAGGCCGCTTCGATCACGCCTTCAGCGACAAGCAGCGCATCTTCATTCGCATGCATCGGGACTTCTGGGAAGAGGACAAGAACAGAATCTTCGGGCGGCAGGGCGTCAACGGCATCATTTTGAACCAAATCAACCGTGGCATTGCCTTCGACGATGTCTACATGTGGAGCCCGAGCTTCCTCGTGAACGCACGGTACGGGATCACCGCGCAGGAGTTCCCGGAGCGGCGCGTGACGCGTGGGTTCAATCTGGCTTCCCCTGGCTTCTCACCCGCGCTGACCAGTCTCGTCGATGCCAGCGTCGCGACGTTTCCGCGTGTGCGCGCGGGAAGTCTCACAACCCTGAGCAGCTGGGAGAGCGAGGATGGCACCACGTCATCGATTACTCATTCGGTAAACGCGAACTTCACCAAACTCGTGGCTGCGCACAACATCAAGTTCGGTCCCGAGTTCCGGGTATACCGCGAGTTCCGCAACCGTTTCGGATTTGCGACGTCCCCTGACCTGAACTTCAACAGCACGTATACCCGCGCCGCTTCCGACTCCCCCGATGTTGCCGCCATTGGTCCGATCGCGTCACTGCTGCTCGGCGTGCCGGCCGGTGAGATGGTCCGCACGGCCAGTTACGCAGAACAGGACAAATACTGGGGCCTGTATGTGCACGATGACTGGAAGATCACCCGCACGCTGACCCTGAACCTCGGCGTGCGCTACGAGTACGAGACGCCCATCACCGAGCGCTTCGATCGCTCCGTACGCGGGTTCGCGTTCGGCGCAGCGAATCCGATTGAGGCGGCGGCCAGGACAGCATATGCCCGAAACCCCATCCCTGAGCTCCCGGTCGATCAGTTCCGCGCCCAGGGTGGACTCACGTTCGTCGGGGTCGACGGCAATCCGCGCGAATACTGGAAAGGCGAGAAGAACAATATCATGCCGCGGATCGGTTTCGCCTGGCAGCTTTTTCCGAAAACCGTGGTTCGGGGCGGCTACGGCATGTTCTACAACTCGATCGGTGTCAACCGGACGAACTCGGTCCAGAACGGCTTCAGCCAGTCGACGCCGATTCAGGCTTCGACGAACAGCGGCCTGAGCTTCCAGGCAACGACGGCAAACCCGTTTCCGAGCGGCCTCACTCCGGCCCCCGGGGCTTCGGGCGGCCTGCGCACCAGCCTCGGACAGGACATCCGTTTCTTCAGTGCGGAACGCAAACAACCGTACGCGCAGCGCTGGTCCGTCGGCCTCCAGCAGGAAGTCATGATGGGCTTCGTCATCGAAGCTGCCTACGTCGGCAACAAGGCGGTCCGCCTGCCGGTCGACCGCGAGCTGAATCCGGTTCCGCGGCAGTATCTCAGCACATCGCCGGTGCGTGACCAGCCGGCGATCACGTTTCTGAGCGCGAGCTTCCCGAACCCGTTCTTCGGACTCGGTCCGGTTTACACGCAGAACATCAGCCGCTCGCAGCTCCTGCGGCCGTATCCGCATTTCGGCGATGTCCGCGTCTCCGAACCGATCGGCTACTCCTGGTACCACTCGCTGCAGAGCCGCGTCGAGAAGCGCTTCTCGCACGGCTACACGCTGCAGATGTCGTACACCTTCTCCAAAACGATGGAAGCGACGTCTTTCCTCAACGACTCCGATCCGTTCCTGCATGAAGTGATCTCGCAGCTCGACCGGCCACATCGGTTCGTCGGCAGCGGTATCTGGGAGTTGCCGTTTGGCCGGGGACGGAAGTGGGGCGGCAGCTGGCACCGGGTCGTGAACTTCGTTGCGGGCGGCTGGCAGCTCAACGGCGTCTATCAGCACCAGAGCGGTGAGCCGCTGGGCTTCGGCAACAGAATCTACTCAGGCCGGATCGAGGATCTGGTTCTGCCGGCCGATCAGCGCTCGGTCGACCACTGGTTCGTCCGCGACCCGAACGGCCGCGCGGTCGCCTTCAACAATAACAGCGGACAGCAGCTGACGAACAACATCCGGACGCTGCCGCTGCGTTTCAGCCAGGTTCGCGGGCCCAGTCAGGACCGGTGGGATCTCTCCGCGATCAAGAACTTCATGATCTCGGAAAGGGCGAAGATGCAGTTTCGGGCCGAGTGTTTCAATGCGATGAATCACCCGAACCTTTCGAACCCGAACACGGATCCAACCAACACAGCGTTCGGCACCATCACCGGTCAGGACAGCCCGAGATCCTGGCAAATGGCCCTGAAACTCAGCTTCTGACGTTATTGGCGGCGCGGCGAATCTGGCGCAGCAGCCGCTTCGCCATGGCGCGTTCGGCTCGATTCCGTGCCGCCGCGGCGGCGGCCCGAACCTGCACTGCCGCTTCGGCAAACTGCTCGAGGCTCAGCAGCAGTTCGGCATAGCGCAGCCGCGCGAAGAAGTGCTCGGGGTCGGCCGCGATCGCCTTCTGAAAAGCCAGCTGCGCCGTGGCGTGTTCCGCCTTCGCGGCGTGCGCCACGCCCAGGCAGGTCAGCAGGTCCGGTGACGGCGGCTCGGACACGCATGCCGCTTCCAGCGTCCTGATGTAGGCGTCGAGTTGTTCCGCCGGCATGCGTCCACGTGCATTACCGCTTCGGCCCGAAGTAGACCACGAAACCGGCAAGCAGGGTATTCATGCTCGTCGCGTTCGCAGTTTGATAGCCGCGATCGAAGAACGGGTTGCTCGACGAATCACGCCGGTACTCGAATCGGCTCAGAAAGCCTTCCTTCATCTTGTAATCGAAGGTCATCGTGAATGCCTGCAACGTGAGGTCCTGACCATAAGCAGTGATGAACCCGTCGCGGTCCTTGTACCAGTCGTAACGCGGGCTGATCGCCCAGTTGTTCCCGAGCAGGAACCGCATGGCTGTCGAGACGCCGTAGAACTTCGCCGCGCGCGCTCCCGGCATGTTTTCCTGTCCGTAATCAAAGTTCACGAGAAAGTTGACCCTGCCGGCCGGATTCACCTGCACGACGGTGTCGTAGAAGTGGCGCAGTCCCTTGTTCGTGTCCGTCTTTTCCGGACCCACGTAGTAGTTGTTGTACCAGGCGAGCTTTGACGCAGTCACCGCGGTCGTAAAGCCGACGGTCTTGCCGGTGTTGTTGTCCTCGACGTTGTTCCAGCCGTTGACCAGCTGCACGCCGGCCGTGAAATGCTTGTTGACCGGAAACGTGGTGCGCGCGCCGAAATGGTAGTAGGGAGCGTTCGCGTAGAGCAGCGAACGCGAGTAGTTCCAGTTCAGATGTGTCTCGGTGACTTCGGCTCCCGCCGAGGTGACGAACTTACCGAAATCGAACTGAAAACCGTGCCAGCTCGCCGGCTTGACACTGAGGTAAGCCTGCATGACGTTGCGCATGAAACCGATGCCGCCAGGTTCTGCCGCGTGGAAGATGTCGAAGGCGCGGCCGAAGCCGAGATCCACTCGAAATCCGACGGGATCGGGCGCCTGCTCGGCAGTGATCTTCACCATGTTGAGACTGAACTGATTCGCCTTCGCATCGAAATTGCGAAGGTTGTTGACGCGGGACCGCGGATGGTTGAAGTTCAGGCTGTAATAACCGTCGACGAGGCCGCTGAACTGGATCGGACCGGCGGACCAGATGCTGTTCGCGGCGGGAGCGGGGGTATCGGTTGTGGTGGTCTGGCCCGAACAAACGCCGGCGATGAACAGCGCCGCCAGGACGCCGCGGACACATTTCGAGCGTTGCATGTACGATTCGTCTCCTGGGGATGGAATTCGGCTGTTCTTCGTGGAACGCACTCGATCATAACCTCCGCAGAGCGGGCGGTGCCAATAGAAAATTCTGATCGCCACGATTGAAACGTTCTGTTTCCATATCGGCAGCGTCCGGGGCATATTTAACTTGATCCGGCCTCCGGCAACCACACGTGTATATGCCGGCGGAGCCTGGTTACAGAACACCGCTCCCGGTATCTGGCCGCCCTGGGTCGCGCGGCGAGCGCCGGGCTAATTACACCCTGAGGTGAGAGATGAGTTTGTCTGTTTCGTGCAGTCGCATGCTCCTGTTGCTGACCGCGGCCACCGCTCTGTTCGCCGCCGATCCGGCAACGCCGGATGCCCGCCTCGCGGCGGTCGAGACGTCGATGAAGTCGGCCCAGATGGCCGGTGACAACGCGTGGATGCTCACCAGCTCCGCGCTGGTACTGATGATGACCGGACCCGGGCTGGCGCTTTTTTATGGCGGCCTCGTCAGGAAGAAAAACGTGCTCGGCACGATGATGCAGAGCTTCGCGCTGATGGCGGTGATTACCGTGCTGTGGAGCTTTGTCGGCTACAGCCTCGCATTTGGCGAGGGGACGCCGTACTTCGGCGGGCTGCAGTACGCGTTCCTGAATGGCGTAGGAACGGCGCCGAACACCGATTATGCCGCGACCATCCCGCAGCTCACCTTCATGGTCTACCAGCTGATGTTCGCGATCATCACGCCCGCGCTGATCACCGGCGCGTTCGCGGAACGCATGAGGTTCAGCGCCATGCTGCTGTTTATGATCCTGTGGGGGCTGATCGTCTATTTCCCGATGGCGCACATGGTGTGGGGCAAAGGCGGCCTGCTGAACGCGTTCCTGCCAGGCTCACCCTCGATCCCGTGTTTCGACTTCGCGGGCGGCACAGTGGTTCATATCACCTCGGGCGTGTCGGCTCTCGTCTGTGCTCTCTACCTCGGCCGCCGCAATGGATACCCGCATGAGTCGATGAAGCCGCACAGTCTGGTCATCAGCTTCATCGGCGCGTGTCTGCTCTGGGTCGGCTGGTTCGGCTTCAACGCGGGCAGCGCGCTCGCCGCCAGCGGCCTCGCCAGCAGCGCTTTTGTTGCGACCCATTTCGCAGCTGCGACAGGCGCGCTCGGATGGATACTGGCGGAATGGATCACACAGGGAAAGCCGAGCTGTCTCGGAGGCATTTCCGGCTGTGTCGCCGGGCTGGTCGCGATCACGCCCGCCTCGGGATTCGTCAAGCCAATGCCCGCATTGATTATTGGCCTGCTCGCCGGGTTTATTTGTTACACCATGGTCGCCAGGGTGAAGCAGAAGTTCGGTTATGACGATTCGCTGGACGCATTCGGTGTTCACGGGGTCGGCGGGACGCTGGGTGCGTTACTTACCGGCGTGTTTGCCACGAACGCCGTCAACGACGCTTTGAAGGACGCGAATGGGGTGCCGAAGGCGCTCGGACTCGTCGACGGCAATGGCGCTCAGATCATCAATCAGGCGATCGGATGTGCTGTGGCAATCGGGCTGGCTGCCGTCGGCACTTTCGTCATCCTGAAGGTTTGCGACGCCCTTGTGGGCGTGCGTGTCGGCGCGCGTGAGGAAATCGAGGGCCTCGATCTCACCCTGCACGGCGAAGAAGCGTACAACTTCGAGGCATAGGAAAGGACATTGTCCATGAAGAAAATCGAAGCGATCATCCAGCCCTTTAAGCTGGACGAGGTGAAGGACGCGCTCAAGGCAATAGGCATCGACGGGATGACGATCTCGGAAGTGCGGGGACACGGGCGACAGAAGGGCCACAAGGAGGTCTACCGCGGGCACGAGTATCAGGTCGACCTGCTGCCGAAGGTCAAGGTGGAGATGGTTGTGCCTTCGACCCGAGCGGAGGAAGTGGTGCGCGCACTCGTCGGAGCGGCGCGCACAGGAAACATCGGAGACGGGAAAATCTTTACATACGATGTCGCCGAGGCCATCCGCATCCGCAACGAGGATCGTGGCGAAGCCGCACTCTGACGAGTTCCTGAGGGACCGCACGGCAACGGTTGACGCCGTGGTGCAATCCGCCTGGCAGGAACATCTGGCGGCGGCCTTTCCTGAAGCGATGGCGCTGGTCGCGGTGGGCGGCTACGGCCGGCGCGAGCTGTTCCCACATTCCGATATCGACCTGCTGGTGCTGCTCGAGCGGGAGCTCGAAGGCGAGCCGCGCCAGGCGGCCCTTTCGGCGTTTCTGCGCGCGCTGTGGGATGCGAAGCTGCGCGTCAGCCAGTCCGTGCGGACGCTGTCGCAGTCCTGCAACATCGACTCAGGCAACCTCGAGGGCACCATAACGCTGTTCGATCACCGGTTCCTGACGGGCGATCGCACTCTCTATGAGCAGCTCGCGCAGCGGCTGCCGCGCATTTTTCAGACGCACCGCCTGGTGCTGATGCGCGGCCTGATCACGATGGCGAAGGCGCGGCACGTGAAGTTTCAGAACACCATCTTTCACCTCGAGCCGAATGTGAAGGAGGGCCCCGGGGGTATCCGCGACCTGCACATGATCGCGTGGCTGAATGCGCTGGGTGTCGCGGCACCCAGTGAACTCGGAGACGCACGTTCGTTTTTGTTCGACGTCCGGAGGCGTCTGCACGACAAGTACGGCCGTGACGCGAACGTCCTGTCGTTCGAGGCGCAGGACGAGATGTCGGACGATCCTGCGCGCTGGATGCGGGACTACTATCGGGGCGCGCGGCAGATTCACCGCGCCGTTCTGCGCCAGATGGAAGTCGCCGAAGCGCTGACGGAGAACTCGCTCGTGCGGCAGTTCCGCGACTGGCGGGCTCGGCTTTCGAACCCTGATTTCACGGTCTCGCGCGAGCGCGTGTTCTTCCGATCATCGCAGCAGCTCGCAAAAGACCCCGAGCTCCTGCTGCGGCTGTTCGTGTTTGTGGCGCGGCACGGGGTACGCCTGGCCCTCGAGACAGAGCGCCGCATCGGCGACAACATTCCACAGCTCACGGCCTGGTTCTCGACACCGCGCCAGCTCTGGCCCTCGCTGCGGGAAATATTGTCACTGCCGCACGCCGCGACAGGTTTGCGAGCGATGCATGAAACGGGAACACTGACCGCAGTTTTTCCGGAGTGGCATGCGATCGAGTGCCTCGTCATCCGCGATTTCTATCACCGGTATACAGTCGACGAACACACTCTGGTCGCGATCGAGGCGATCACGCGGCTCCGCACGCGCGGCGAAGAGCTGCACAGGCGTTTCGCCGATCTGCTGCTGGAGACCGAAGATATTCCGCTGATCGGAACGGCTCTGCTGTTCCACGATCTGGCGAAGGCATCCGGCTCGGGGAATCACGCTGCGCGCTCGGCCGAATTCGCCGCGAGCGCCCTCGCGCGCATCGGCATGCCGGCCGAGCTCAGCGCACGAGTACAGTTCTTCATCGAGAACCATCTCGTCCTTTCGGCGGTCATGATTGGGCGCGACATCAGCGATCCGCAGGTGATCCGGGAACTCGCGGCGCGCGTGGCCACCATCGAGAACCTGAAAGCTCTCACGCTGCTCACGTACGCCGATACCGACGCGGTGAACCCCACGGCGCTGACACCGTGGCGGCTCGAGCAGCTGTGGCGCACGTATGTGCACGTATACCGCGAGCTGACGCGCGAGCTCGATACCGAACGCGCGCAGAGCGTGCAGTCTCCCTTCCTCGAGGGTCTGCCGGTTCGCTACCTGCGCACTCACTCCGAAGACGAGATACGCGCGCACATGCTGCTCGATGATCAGAGCCGCCACACGGGAGTGGCCGTGGATCTGAAGCGGCGCAATGGTGTGTACGATCTGACCGTCGTGACCGCGGATCGCCCGCGGCTGTTCGCATCACTCGCGGGCGCGTTGTCGGCATTCGGCATGGACATTGTCAAGGCAGAGGCGTTCGCGAATCGGTCCGGACGGATCGTGGACACATTCGTGTTCAGCGACCCGATGCGAACGCTCGAGCTGAATCCCGCCGAGATCGACCAGCTGAAGCTGACGGTGCAGCGAGTTGCCACCGGCAGGGATGACGTGCGGCGTCTGCTAACAGCGCGCGCACGGCCGCTCACGAGCCGTCCGCGGCCGCACTTCGCGCCCTCGGTCGCTTTCGACTCGACGGCATCGGAAACGGCGACGCTGATCGAAATCATCGCCGAAGACCGCCCCGGTCTGCTCTATGAGCTCGCCTCCGCGATGTCCGACGCCGGCTGCAACATAGAAGTCGTTCTGATCGATACGCAGGCGCACAAGGCGCTCGATGTGTTCTACGTCACCGCCGGCGGCGCGAAGCTCGGCCCCGAGCGCGAGCGAGAGCTGCATGCGCGGCTGATGAGTGTCTGCGCGGGCCCTCAGAACGTCACGCCGAGCAGGACTTCCGCCTGATTGGGCGCGAAACGCAGCAACTCAAGGGGCGTATTGACGTTGGAAAGCCAGCGAGTGTACCGGACTTCGGGGGCGACGGTCACGCGTCCTTTCGGGATGTCGATGCGCACCGTGGCTGTGGTACCCGCGTGTACGCGCTTCTCGAGCTCCTCGGGGTTGCGCAACGGCTCGAGTGGTTGTACCGGGTCGCCGGTGAATCCCGGTAAGTTGCGTATGATGCGCTCGGCTTTCACCTGCGAGGGTCTGACGTAGCGGACGACAGCGCCTCCGCCCGCGAAAACCGCAAGATGCCGCCGCACTCGGACTAACACCGTTGCCGGGAAATCGAAGGAATTTCCCCTGACATCGTAGACGTGCCACACAAAGCCCGGCGCCGCGCTGCTGCTGCTGACGTAACCCATGCGTCTGTACAGTGCATCGACCCGCAAAGCAAGGCGATCACTGAATGTATAGTCCGCAGTGAAGCCGGCAGTGTACCGCCGTGTCGCGGCCGAGTAGTCCCTGTGACCACGGAGACCGCCTATGCTGCCGGTCTCGAAGTACGATGTCAGCGGCACGCCGCCTTTGATTCCGAAGTGGAAATCGGCGGCACCGAACGGAGTTGCGATGGCGAGCGCGAGCGCCAGGCGCATCACAGCAGATCTTCTCGCCCGCGGCGCTCGAGTTCCTTCACAACGTCACCGACCTCCTGCGCGCGTCTGCGGTCGGCGATCAGGAGAGCGTCAGCGGTATCGACAACGATAAAGTCATTAACGCCGAGAAGCGCGACCAGCTTACCTCGGGCGTCGACGTAATTGCCTCGGCTCGCGAGAGTCAGGACCTCCGATGCCGCAGCGTTCTCGTCACGATCTCGCGGCAGAAGCTCGTATACGGCGTTCCAGCTTCCGACATCATTCCAGCCGATGTCCCCGACGGGGATGCCGACGACGTTCGACGTTTTCTCGAGCACGGCATAGTCGATACTGATGTTCTCGCAGCGGGGGAAGCTCTCCGCCACGCGCGCGGCGAAGCTTCGATGGCCGAATGCCGGCAACGCGGCGAGCAGCGTGTGTGTTTTGGGCAGGTGGTGCCGCAGCGCATCGAGCAGGACTTCCGTTCGCCAGAAGAACATGCCGGCGTTCCAGTAGTAGCTTCCGGCTTTGACGAACTTCTCCGC
>DASSSG010000566.1:0-10637 GCA_035708545.1 Bryobacteraceae bacterium
CCTGGTAGCCCGGCAGCAGACTGATCTTTTTGCTCAGGAAACGGTCGCGGAACATCTGGCTGACGTCGCTGATCTGCTCGATCTCCGTGCGCAGAATCTGCGAGTAGAGCACCTGCAGTCCTGCTTGTGCCTGCTCACGCGTCATGCGCGGCCGCAAACGTCCGTAGATGTTCAGCCACGCGCTGCGGCGCTCATTCATGTCATCCCAGGTGGGCGTCATCTGCGCTTTCATCGCGACGGGAACGAATACGTCGTGCGGAGTGCTCATTTCGACCCCATTGAAGCCGGGCGGCGCGATCCCGACGATCTCGAACGGGTGTGCGTTCAGCAGAATCTTCTTCCCGACCACGGAGGCATCGCCGCCAAACCGGCGCTGCCAGAACCCGTACGTGAGGACCGCGACGGGATGAGCGCCCGGTTTGCGATCATCGTTGGGAGTGAGCAGTCGTCCGAGGAATTGCGGGACGCCGAGCACGTCGAAGTAGTTACCGGTTACCAGCTCGCCGTTGACGCGGTCGGTCTGTCCCTTCCACGTCAGGCTCAGCGACACTCCATGGCGAGCGAGCACACCGCTGAATACTCGATTTTGATCGCGAAGATCGACATACATCGGATACGAAAAGGCGTTCTCATCCCGGCGCGACCCTCGGTCGGGGCCCGGCCCGTCGAGCAGCACCAGCCGTTCCGGCTCGTACACGGGCAGCATGCGAAGCAGGACCTGATCGAGCAGAGTAAAGATCGCGGTATTCGCGCCTATGCCCAGCGCCAGCGACAGCAGCGCGACCCCGGTGAAGATGGGGCTCCTGCGGAAGGTGCGGAACGCGTAACGGAGGTCCTGTGCAACGGCGTGCATTGGAACTGACGTTGTGCAGGTGGGCTGCCAACCGCCAGTGCACGTGGTTTGAAGAAGTTACGGCCGATCCGGAGAGCTGTCAGTGTCCGAAAATGAACAGACGAACTTCAAGTCCGAAACCGCTCGTCAATCTCGACCTGATACCCGCTCGCCAATCGATTGGTCGCATTCGCGGCGGCCACCACGCCAGGCAATTCGGCAAGCATCTCGTCAGACATGCCGGCGCGGCGAGCTCCCGCCGTGTGCGACGCGATGCAGTAGGCGCACTGGCTGGTCGCGCTCACCGCCACGTAGATCATCTCCTTCACGAGCGGGTCCAGCGCGCCGGGCCGCATCGCCTCTTTGACCATCTGCCACGTGCACCGCAGCAGCGGCAGATCGTGCGCGAGCGCTTTCCAGAAATTGTTGACGTAATCAGTCTGGCGGGTCCTCAGGATGTCGTCATAGACGGCGCGAACCTCAGCAGACGCGTTCTCATACTCGATCAGGCCGCATGTTGCCATCTATTGCCTCTCCACGAAGAGATCATGCCAGGACTCATCGAGTTTGGTCCAGCGGCCCTCCTGCCGAAATGTTTCCGTCATGCCCTCGAGGTAAAGCGTGCCGTGCCCACCGGGACAAACCATCTCCGTAGCCTCATGTTCGAACAGCACCCGGTCGGGCGAGCCGATGCGGATGGGCATCACGAAGCGTCGCTGGCACGTGCGGCACCGCATCTTCTGATCGGCGATCGACCACGACACGCACAGCAGCGTTCCGACAATCCACATCCAGAAGGCGACCGGCTCGCCGGGCTGATTGCCGCCGGTGATGGAAAGCTGACCGGCGCCGGCGTAATCGACGGCGAGGAGGAGCACGGCAGCGGCCGCCAGCGCCGTCTTGATAAAGAAAAATGTCCAGAACCGCCATGCCATACGGCCGCTCAGCACCGCCCCACCGCTGATCAGCGCGATAGCCAGCAACAACATGAGCGAACCGAGACCGAACGTACGTACCGGCGCGCGCATGCGCTCGGCTAACGATACCGCTTCCAGGGCCGGCAGGCGCACGATCTGGCGCAGTTCCTGCTCCGCCCTGTCGGCGGAAACGCCGGCCCGGAGCAGGCCCAACCCGACAACCCGGCCTTGCGCCGTCGCTCGGTCCATCAGCGATATGCCCCCGAGCTTCTGTGTCAGGAACCAGAAATCGTGCGCCAGCTCGCCGATGACGCGCCATCGCCGCCCCTCGTAATCGATCGTGCGGCCGACGACGGAGTCCGACGTGCGCAGCAGTTCGCGCTTCAGGTGCTGCGTAACTACGATGCAGTCGCCGCAGGAACCCGCGTCCGAGCGTTCGAACAGACGCCCGCTCCATGCTTTCACGCCGATAACAGTGAAGAATTCGGGCGTCACCAGCGTGTGTGGAAGCCGGGCCGGAGCAGGGCCGTGGTGGAGCAGGAAACCGGTTGCGTACCACGGCTGCGCAAACGAATACGCCGCCAGTTGCTCGAGCGAGGTTGCCCGCTGCCGCCATTTGTCGATCGCCGCCGGGGTAACGCCCTGTCGTCTGCCCAAAAGCAGTTCCTGAATGCAGATCGCGACCACGCGATCGCGGTTGCCAAACCCGGATCCTTTCAGAATCCGCCGCGTGCGTGCGAGACCGCCGGTAGCCACCGCGATCAGCAGGAGAATCACGACGAGCGCGAGAATGCAGAACCGCGGCGCGCGTATGGCATGTGAAACAGCGGTTCCAGTCCGCTCGCGGTCAACTCGCTGCCAGAGCGCGTCACCGAACGACGCGGCCGCGGCGATGAGGGTTTTCAGACGAACCCTGGTGTCCGACGCCCCGGCACGCCTCGCTTCGAGCTCGCGATACCACAGCTCCGCCTCGCATCGTTGAAGCCAGGTCGCGCGAATGGGTCCGGGCACAATCATCGCGGCCATCCGCATCAGCCACCTGCCGTCGCGAGGCAGCATAGGTTCTATGGACGCCTCGAAGCTCGGGTGTGTTCCAGCCGGTCGACAGTTATCGCACCCACGTTACAATCGTGCTTCCGCAGGACATGACAGATCTCAAAACGCTCATTCGGGAGGTCCCCGACTTCCCGAAGCCCGGAATCCTGTTCTACGACATTACGACGCTGCTCAAGAACGCCGCAGGGCTGAAGCAGGTCATCGACGACTTCTACCGGCATTACAAGAACAAGCAGATCGACCTGGTAGTCGGCATTGAAGCCCGCGGCTACTTTTTCGCCCCCGCGCTGGCGCTGGCGCTGGGCACCGGATTCGCGCCTGTCCGAAAACCGAAGAAGCTCCCTTGCGAGGTTGAGTTCTGGGAATACGAGCTCGAGTACGGGACTGATCGTATCGAGATTCACAAGGACGCCGTCACACCGGGCCAAAACGTTCTGATCGTGGACGACGTGCTCGCGACCGGCGGCACCGCCGCCGCGTCCGGACGGCTGGTCGAGAAGCTGGGTGGCCGTATCGCCGGTCTTGGTTTCGTGATCGAGCTGGATTTCCTGCATGGACGGCAGAAGCTCCCGCATTACGACATACTCTCCCTGATCCATTACTGAGAATTCCTGCTTCCGGCCACGACTTCTGCTATGTGACCGCTGCTCTGCCCACAACGGTCCTGACCGCCGAGCATGAGCTGCACTGGCTCGCTCTGCATCTTGTGCCGGGGCTCGGAGCGCGCAAGACCGGGCAACTTATCGCCCGGTTCCGTACGCCTGAGGCGGTGTTTCGCGCGTCTGCCGCAGAACTCGAAGGCGCGGGCCTGAGCGGGGCCGTCGCTCGCAGCATCGCGAGCGGCTGTGCATTCGAGGAAGCGGTCGAGCAGCAGGCAAAGCTCCGCGAAACGGGAACGCGGCTCGTGCCTGTGACCGATCCGGCTTACCCCGCTCGGCTGAAAGAGATCTACGACCCTCCTCCCGTGCTGTTCGCGCGCGGACGCGTTGAATTATTGGACACTCTGATGATCGGCGTGGTAGGAACCCGCCGGCCAACCCCGTATGGCGTCGCCGCCACCAGGCGACTCGCGACCGACCTGGCTGCGGCGCGGGTCACGATCGTCAGCGGCATGGCGAGAGGCATCGACACGGCTGCTCACCAGGCCGCGTTCGAAGCTCAGGGCAATACCGTCGCTGTCTTCGGCTGCGGCGTGGACATGATTTACCCAGCCGAGAACCGCAAGCTGGCGGCGGAGATCGCCTCGAGAGGGCTGATTGTGTCGGAGTTCCCGATGGGGGCTCCGCCGTACCCGCAGAACTTTCCAGTTCGTAACCGGATTGTCAGCGGGATGAGCGCGGGAGTGCTTGTAGTGGAAGGTGCCCAATACAGCGGATCCGCGATCACCGCACGGACGGCGATGGACCAGGGCCGCGAGGTATTCGCGGTGCCCGGAAATATTACATCGAGAATGAGCTGGGGGCCTAATCTGTTGATAAAACAGGGCGCCAAGCTGGTGCAGGACTGGAACGACGTTGTTGTCGAGCTCTCGCCGGAGGACCGCCGGCGGCTCATCGTCGCTGGGCAGCCAAACCTGGAGGCAGAGCCCGGCGCGTCCACAACGGCCGTGCCGGCAGGACCGCAAGCCGAACTACAGAAAGAAGTTATCCGTCAGATCCAGCCCGACCAGCCGACTCATCTCGACCGGATCCTGGAAACTTTGGAGGCATATTCATCATCCGAGGTAATATCAGCCCTGTTTGAGCTCGAGATGCTCGGGCTGGTCCGCCAGCTCCCCGGCAAGAACTTCATAAAGGTCTGGTAGCCTTCCTCCGATGCCTCGGGTGGGATATCGCTTTCGGGCTGTATGTTAATCTCGGTGGGGCTTCTGGCCCACCGTTGTAATAAATCTTACAAACAGTCATTCTCAGGCACGTATGGCAAAGTCACTCGTCATCGTCGAGTCTCCGGCGAAGGCGAAAACTATCGGCAAATATCTCGGCAGGAACTTCGACGTCAAGGCTTCTCTCGGCCACGTCAAGGACCTCCCCAAGAAGGACCTGGCGGTGGCAGTCGATGCCGACTTTCGCCCGGATTACCAAATCATCGAAGGCAAGAAGAAGCTCATCACCGAGCTGAAGCAGGCCGCGAAGCGGTCGGATTCTATCTATCTGGCGGCCGACCCCGATCGCGAAGGAGAAGCCATCTGCTACCACCTTGCGGAAGAACTCCAGGGTGCGAAGAAGGACGGCAATCCGCCGGTTTATCGCGTGATGTTCAATGAGATCACACAGAACGCGATCCGGAAAGCCTTCGAGAAACCGGGTACGGTCAACATCAATCTCGTGGAGGCGCAACAGGCCCGGCGTGTGCTTGACCGGCTGGTGGGGTATAAGATCTCGCCGCTGCTGTGGGACAAAGTGCGCCGCGGGTTGTCGGCCGGACGTGTGCAAACGGTCGCGCTGCGGCTGATCGTCGAACGCGAGCGCGAGATTCGCGCGTTCCAGAAGCGCGAGTACTGGACCATCGACGCCAGCCTTCACGCGAAGAAACCGCCAGTGCTGAAGGCGCGGCTCGTCAGGCGCGCCGACGAGGCGATCGAGATTCCGAATGAGGAAGCCGCGCGCGGCATCCTGGCGCAGCTCGAGGGCGCCGACTTCGTTGTTCGCTCCGTCGCGACCCGCGAGAAGCGCCGCAATCCGGTCGCACCGTTTATCACCTCCACGCTGCAGCAGGAAGCGGCGCGCAAGCTGCGCTTCAGCGTGAAGCGCACGATGATGCTCGCGCAGCGACTGTACGAGGGCGTAGAGATTGGCAGTGAGGGCGCAGTCGGGCTCATCACGTACATGCGCACCGACTCGACCCGCGTCTCCGATGAGGCGCTGGGCGAGGGGCGCGAGCTGATCGCGACGCGTTTCGGACCCCAGTACCTCCCCGAAAAACCCAATTTCTACAAGGGGAAGAAAGACGCCCAGGACGCGCACGAAGCCATTCGTCCGACTGCAGCCATGCGTGCGCCCGACACGCTGCAAAACGTGCTCGCGGAAGACGAGCTGAAGTTATATCGCCTGATCTGGATGCGCTTTGTCGCTTCGCAGATGATGCCGGCTGTCTTCGATCAGACCACGATCGAAGTTGCCGCTGGCGGCAAGGACGGGCTGGAGTACCGGTTCCGCGCCACGGGATCAGTGCCAAAGTTCGACGGCTTCCTCGCCGTGTATGAGGAAGGCAAAGACCAGAAAGACGAAGAGGACGAGGAGCTGAAGCACAGGCTGCCCGCTGTTGTCGAAGGCGAGCACCTGCGCCTCAGGTCATTCGACCCCGAGCAGCACTTCACCGAGCCGCCGCCGCGGTACACCGAAGCGACACTCGTCAAGGAGCTCGAGGCCAACGGTGTCGGCCGGCCGTCGACGTACGCCGCAATCCTGTCGACGATTCAGGAGCGCGAGTATGCAAAGAAAGAAGGCGGCAAGTTCGTGCCCAGCGAGCTCGGCATGGTGGTCACCGATCTCCTCGTCGACAGCTTCAATGACATTTTTGACGTGAAATACACGGCGCGAATGGAAGAGGAGCTGGACGAGATCGAAGACGGCAAGCTCGACTGGCGGCTCGCCATGCAGGAATTCTACGGACGCCTGAAGGAGGACCTTGCGCGCGCTGAAGTAGAGATGACCGACATCAAGCGCATGGAGCGGCCGACTGACTTCATCTGTGACAAGTGCGGCAAGCCCATGGTGATCAAGTGGGGCCGACACGGCAGCTTCATTGCCTGCACCGGATATCCCGAGTGCACCAACACGCGAGAGCTCACCGTCGATCTGCCAGATGTGGACAAGGCAGACCTGAGCGAGGTCGATTCGGAGGAATACTGCGAGAACTGCGGACGTCCGATGGTCCTCAAGAAGGGCCGCTTCGGACAGTTCTATGCCTGCTCCGGCTATCCCGACTGCAAAACGACGAAGCGCATCGGCGCGACCGAGCAGAAGAAGTCCGACGTTCCGCTCGATGAGAAGTGTCCGAACTGCGGCAACAACCTGGTTCTGAAGTACGGCCGGTTTGGCGAGTTCACGGCATGCAGCAATTACCCGGCCTGCAAGTACGTGAAGCAGAAGACGGTAGGCGTGACCTGTCCGAGGTGCGGACAAGGTGACATCGTCGAGCGGAGGTCGAGGCGGGGAAAGACGTTCTACGGATGCGGTCGATATCCGGACTGCGACTTTGTCGCCTGGAACAAGCCCATCGCCGAAGAGTGCCCGAACTGCGGCAGCCCGTATCTGCTCGAGAAGTGGCTGAAAGGCGGACCGGTGGCTGTGTGCCCGAACGCGGAGTGCAAGTTCAGGAAAGACCTGCCGAAACCGGACGAGCGGGTCGCGGAGAGGCAGCCCGAGCCCGTAGCGGTCTGAGATGACATGATCCGCGGCGGCCATCCGCGGCTTGCGTGATCAGCGTGCCTGCTGCTCGACCGGCTCGGTCCGCAGACGGCTGTGGCGGCGGCTGTAGCCGAAGTAAATACACAGCCCGATCGCCAGCCACACGATGAGCCGAAGCCAGTTCTCCAGTCCCAGTCCCGCCATCAGGAACAGATTCGCCGCGATACCGAGAATCGGCACGATCGGCACCAGAGGCGTGCGGAATGGCCGCGGCAGCTCCGGGTGCGTCCGCCGCATCACGATGATGCCGCCGCAGACAAGCACGAACGCGAACAAGGTCCCGATGCTCGTCATCTCACCCACGATCTGAATCGGAGCGAATGCTGCAAACAACCCGACGAACAGCATGAACATCAGATTGCTCCGCCAGGGGGTCCGCCACTGCGGATGTACGTCGCTGAACAACCGCGGCAGCAGTCCGTCACGCGACATCGAGTAAAACACGCGTGACTGGCCGAGCAGCATGACCAGGATGACTGAGGTGTACCCGGCAATGATCGCCAGTTTGATGGCGGATCCCATCCACGCCATGCCCGTCCGATCCACCGCCGTCGCCACCGGAGCCGCATTATTCATCTCGGTATAGTTGACTATGCCGGTGAGCACATGGGCGAACAGGACGTACAGAATTGTGCAGACAGCAAGTGACCCGATGATGCCGATGGGCATATCGCGTTGCGGCTTCTTCGTCTCCTGCGCGGCGGTGGACACGGCATCAAAGCCGATGAATGCGAAGAAAACCACGCCCGCCGCCCGCACGACGCCGCTCCAGCCAAAATGCCCCGATTCACCGGTGTTCGCTGGAATAAAGGGCGTATAGTTTGCCGGATTGATGTATTTCCATCCGAGCAGGATGAACAGGATCACGACCGAGACTTTGATAACAACGATCGTTGCGTTCGCCCGCGCGGACTCCTGAATGCCGATCATCAGCAGAAGGGAGATCGCCACCACGACCAGGACCGCAGGCAGGTTGATGTATCCGGTGACCATCGTTCCGTCCGCCAGAGGAACCTGCTGAAACGGGGACGCGATCAGATGGGGCGGCACGTGGATGCCGAAATCTTTCAGGAACGAGGCGACGTAGCCTGACCAGCTCACCGCGACCGTAGATGCGCCGACGGCGTACTCGAGCACCAGGTCCCAGCCGATGATCCAGGCCATCAGCTCGCCCATGGTCGCGTAGGAGTACGTGTACGCGCTCCCGGCAATCGGAATCATGGTCGAGAATTCGCTGTAGCACAGGCCTGCAAAGGCGCACCCGACCGCCGCCAGCGCGAACGACAGCACGACCGCAGGACCCGCGTGGTTTGCGGCTGCGATGCCGGTCAGCGAGAACAATCCGGCGCCGATGATGGCGCCGATCCCCAGCGCCACCAGCTGAGCGGGCCCGAGCGTTCGCTTCAGCGAATGCTCGCGTTCCTCAGACTCCCTGAGAATGCGGCTGAGCGGCTTGGTGGCAAACAGGCTCATGCGTAACTCTCCCTCCTCCGCCACAACCAGTACACCGGCAACCCCAGCAGCACGATGATGAGGCCTGGCCACGTGTAGTTCGGCTTGTACAGCAGCAGCAGCACCTCGATCACCCCGGCCAGCGCGATATAGAGGGCCGGAAGCACAGGATAGCCGATTGCCCGATACGGCCGGTCCGCGTCTGGCCGCCGTCGACGCAGCACGAACACGCCGGCGATCGTCAGAATATAGAAAAGCAGAACCGCGAATATAACATAGTCGAGCAGGTCGCCGTAACGCCCTGTCAGCGTCAGTGCACATGCCCACACACACTGCACAACGAGGGACACCACCGGCGTGTGATGTTTCGGATCGAGGCTGCCCACGCGACGAAAGAAAAGCCGATCGAGCGCCATGGCGTAATACACGCGAGCGCCCGCGAGGATCATGCCGTTCAGACATCCGAACGTCGACACCATGATTGCCGCGGCCATGAGCTGCACACCCACGGGTCCGAACATCTGAGAGACAACGGCGGTAGCGACGCGATCTGCCGGTGCCGTCTGAATGCGCTCGATCGGCAGCGCGTTGAGGTAAACGAAATTGCACGCGATATACAGCGCCGAAACCACGCCGACGCCGACTGCGAGCGACAGCGGAAGCGTGCGCCGGGGGTTCCGCATTTCGCCGGCGGTGAAGGTCACATTGTTCCACGCGTCCGCGGAAAACAGCGCACCGACCATGGCGACGCCGACGAGACGAATGGTTGTAAAGCTCCAGTCGGCATTGCCCCAAAAATCGCCGAAATTCCGCGCCGTGGCGTCGGGGTTTCGCCCGGCGAGGAATCCAAACGCGACCAGTCCGAGCAGCGCGGCGACCTTGGCAAACGTGAAGATGTTCTGCACCACTGCTCCGGTGCGCACTCCGCGTGTGTTCACCACCGTCAGAAGCACGAGTACGCCGATCGCGAGAAGCTGCTGGGTATTAACGAACGGCAGCACGCGGTTGGTCTCGGAAATCGCAGGGAAGAATACCCCGGTGAATTTCGCAAACGCCACCGCGACGGCAGCAACGGTCCCTGTCTGGATCACGAGAAATAACGTCCAGCCGTAGAGAAACCCGAACAGCCGTCCAAACGCCTCGCGCAGGTAAACGTACTGTCCGCCGGCCTGCGGCATCATCGCCGCCAGCTCGCCGTAGCTCAACGCGGCGATGATCGTCATGACGGCGGTGACTATCCATGTGGCGATCATCAGCCCCGGCGCCTGCACCTGCCGCGCAATATCGGCGGATACGATGAAAATACCCGACCCGATCATCGAGCCCATTACGAGGGTGGTGGCATCAAGCAACCCGAGGCCCTTGACCAGCCCTGTAGCGGGCGCGATTTCAGTTTTCATTGACGAGCCTCAACCAGTCCTCAGCGCGACGGGCTATGGACGCCTCGCATCCATCAGGCGGGTACAGGTCGCGGATAACGGCGACCGAGTCGGCTCCCGCGGCCAGCACCGGGCGCGCATTCTCCCGCGTAATGCCGCCAATCGCCACGACGGGCCGCAGGCTCAGCGGCCGCAAACGGGCCAGCTCCGCGGCGCCAGTCACCGGATCCGGGTCAGATTTCGAAGCGGTCGCATACACTGGCCCGAACGCAACATAGTCCGCAGGCTCCTGTGCGGCCGCTCGCAGCTGCACTTCGTTATGCGTGGAGAATCCGATCACCGCGGCAGCGCCGAGCAGCGCGCGGGCATCCGCCGGCGGCAGATCGTGCTGGCCGACATGCACAGCCGCGCCGAGCAGTTTGGCGAAATCGGCGCGGTCATTGATAACGAACAGCACGCCCCGCCTCGCGCAAATCGAGGCGACACGCTCCGCGAGTTCGTATGTCTCCCGTCCGAAGAATGCCTTGTGGCGAAACTGAAGGATCCGCGCCCCCGCACCGGTGATCGCCTCCGCTGCCGATAACGGCTCGCA
>DASSSG010000567.1:0-2635 GCA_035708545.1 Bryobacteraceae bacterium
CGCTGCGAAGTTTTCGAAAGCGCTCGAGCACCGCGGCGTGCGCTTCCGGCGTCCGCCGCGTGAGCAGATCCTCCGTAAGCCGCTGGCGTGCGAACGCAGGCGGCGCGACCGGCAGCGGCTGCTGACGCGCGAGCACCTCGCCGTCAACGTCAGACCCGGGGACATCCACGTAGCGGATCGGAAATACCGGCTTGCCCGTGTCGCGGTCAAACACGAACACGTGGCCTGATTTCGTGGCCTGCGCCACGGCGTCGATCATGCGCCCGTGCCGGCGCATGCGGACGAGCACAGGCGCGGCAGGCAGATCGCGGTCCCACACGTCGTGCCGAATGAACTGGAAGTGCCACACGCGCTCACCCGTTTCGGCGCGCAACGCAAGCAGGCAATTCGCGAACAGATTATCGCCGATTCGATTCGCGCCGTAGAAGTCGAACGCCGCCGAGCCGGTGGGGACGAACACCAGCCCGCGCGCCTCATCGAGCGTCATGCCCGGCCACGAGTTCGCGCCGCCTGTGTACAGCCAGGCCTCCTTCGGCCAGGTTTCGTACCCGAAATCGCCCGGCTGCGGAATGGTTCGAAAAGTCCAGCGAATGCTGCCGGTGCGCGCATCGTAAGCGCGGACATGCCCGGGTGCGGCGGGCAGGTCCTCTCCCACCAGCGAGCCGACGATGATCAGATCCTTGTACACCGCTCCCGGACTCGTGACCTGCACATTCAGCGTCTGGGGTTCGCGTCCGAGGCCCTCGCGCAAATCCACGCGTCCGTTCTTACCGAAGGATTCGATCTTCTGACCTGTCTTCGCATCCAGCGCGTAAAGATACGACCCCGCTGGAACGTAGATACGTCCGTTCCAGTGCATCAGGCCGCGATTGCGGAACTTCGATTTCACCTCGCGGCCTTCGTGCGGATCGAACCGCCAGATCAGCCTGCCCGTCGCCGCATCGAGCGCGACAGCACGCAGCTTCGGCGTCGTCGCGTACAGCACCCCGCCGACGACAATCGGCCGGCACTGCATTTCGGAATCGGGAAACTCGTCGCCGGTGTCGAACTTCCACGCGACCTCGAGCTTGTGCACGTTTGACCGGTTGATCTGGCGCAGCGGCGAATAGTGCGGGGCATCGGCCGCCCACACTGCGGCCGTGATCAGCAAAACACAGAGAGAAGTTCTCATCGCAAAGCCTGAATCAGCTCGGCTTCTTCGTTTTCGGAAACGGTGCGAAGGTCGATCAGGAGGCGGTCATCCGACACCCGGGCGATCACTGGAGGGTCACTCGCTCGGAGCCGCTCCTGGCGTCTCACGACATCGCCCTCGTATGCCACCAGCCACGTGGGCAACGACTGCTGCGGCGTGGACCCGCCGCCGATCACGGATTCACCGGAGATCACCACGCCACCGGTCTCACGAGCCACTCGCTCAGCGCGGCGGCGAATCTCCTGGACGGGGGCCATGATCATTCGCAGCGCGGGCACTTCGTTCCAGCGCTCCCGCAATGTCGCCTCGAGTGTCGCTGCGAGAGGCGCATAGACGGTCTTGCCGGCACGAAACGCGCGAAACAGCGGATTCCGGCGCACTCGCTGCACCAGCTCCGCTTTTCCCGCGATGATGCCCGCCTGCGGGCCGCCGAGCAGCTTGTCGCCGCTGAAGGAAACGAGATCGACACCCGCATCGAGGCTGTCTCGGACTAGGGGTTCATCGATACCAAACGGCCGGAGATCAACAAGACACCCGCTGCCGAGATCCTCGTAAAGGGGAATCTGCCGCTCCCGCGCGAGCGCCGCGAGATCGCGCAACTCCGGCCTGGCAGTGAAGCCCTGAATGCGGAAGTTACCTGGGTGCACGCGCAGGATCAGCCGCGTGCGCTCGCTGATCGCATTGCGGTAATCCCCGATCCGCGTCCGGTTCGTCGTCCCGACCTCCCGAATCAGCGCACCCGAACGCGCCATAATCTCCGGTATTCGGAATCCGTCGCCGATCTCTATCAGCTCGCCACGCGAGACCACCACCTCGAACCCGGCCGCCAGCTCATGCAGGACCAGAAATACTGCCGCCGCGTTGTTGTTGAGGACGATACCCGGCGCTCCGAGCAGCGCTTCGAGCAGCCCGGATACATGTATGTCACGCCGGCCGCGCGTTCCCGAAGCGACGTCGTATTCGAGATTGGAATAACCGCCGGGAGCGATCGGCGCACGTCCCAGATTCGTGTGCAGGATCACGCCAGTCGCGTTGATCACGCGCCGCAGCGGCGATCGCACCTGCAAAGCTTCACGCGCAGCGGCTTCGAGTGGGCGCGGCTCGCGCCCGGCCCGAATCTCCGCGCGAGCCTCGTCCAGCACGCGGCGCACTATGCGCACCACAAAATTGTGCGGCAGGCCGTCGATTTCGAGCTGCCGCAGAAGTTCGTCAACGCTGGGAAGATCGCGCAGGGTCACGACTACGCGGGACCGATGTTCCCGAATTCGCCCTTCCATGTGGCTTCGCGCCGGCTGTAAATCGCCGTGCGCCCGAGCACCGCGATCAGCGTGCTCAGGGCCGAGCGCTCGGCCACGTTCTCCGGGTTGTTGGTCTCAATGCGGGTCAGGAAATTCTCGATGCCGTCGATCGTGATGTCGCGCTTCGATTCGATCGTCTCGACAT
>DASSSG010000568.1:0-2765 GCA_035708545.1 Bryobacteraceae bacterium
GATACCCTCGCGGCTCAGGAGGGATCATGGAAGTAATCGCTCATCTCGCGGTCTCCGATGCCGCTTGATTCATTGATTTCTGCAAGCGCGCTTTTGGTGCGAAGGAACTCTCTCGCCATACTATGCCCAATATCCCAAAGATCATGCACGCGGAGATCATGATCGGCAAAACCAAAATGATGGTTGCGGACGAATTCCCCGAGCACGGGAGCCGCGGAGCCGCAACAATCGGAGGCACTCCTGTCGTATTCAACGTGAACGTAGACGATGCCGACGCCGCCGCTCAGCGCGCCGTCCAGGCGGGAGCGCAAATCACCATGCCCGTAGCCGACCAGTTCTGGGGTGCCCGCTACGGGCAGTTCCGCGATCCATTCGGCAATCGCTGGGCCGTCAATCAGGCAACCGAACAGCTGAACGAGGAAGAGCTGGCCAGGCGCGCGGCGCAAGCGATGCGCTAGCGGGCCCTCAGCCGGCTCACTGTGTCCGGCGTGCGGCCTCGCTGGCCGCCTTCGCGAAGCAGAGACTCAGCCTTCTGCTTTGCCGTATATGATCATCGCGAGCGGCGTGTCGCCAATCCTGACCTTGAGCACCTGATCGTGCTCGCCGGCCTGCGAAATGCCGGGCCGGAAGTCCGCCGCATCGGCTTTCCAGATGCTGAACACGGCCGGATGTGGACTGCCCGCCGCCTTCATGCTCGTCTTCGTGAGTTCGTTGTAGTCGAGGTTTGCAGCTCCGTTCGTGTCGTCCGCAGCGCGGATCAGCAGGAGAAAGTCGCGCTGCGGCGCGACCCCCTGATGATCGCCATTCTGTGGGAAGAGGCCGTACCTCATCGTGTAGACGCCAGCCTTGATCTGCTGTCCGCGCCGATCGGACCAGTTGGCCGGGAACCGGATGGCGCCCATCAGTGCCCCCATCGGAACGTCGGGAAGCGCCTTCATGTCTTCCGCTTTTCCGCCGGTGGGCATCGATGACCGGAACCAGACCTCGGCAACCACTTTGCTGCCATCGGAAATCTTCAGCCCCTGCTTGCCGAGCAGAGACACGACGCTCGCGTTCAGGTCCGCGGGCGGCGCACCGGTCGGTTCGGTCTTGTACTCCGCGACGAGAGCACTGGCCGTAAGTGCCAGACAGAAAAAGAGCTTGTGCATGATTGCGTACCTTTTAGATGACCTGAAGCGGCTTTTCGTTGCTTAAGGCGCGATTAAACCGCGGCTTTACCTGCCGATCAGTACGCCGATGGCCCGATCCAGTTCGGCATCGGTCCAGGCCGGCACCTTTACGTTCCTGTGGAGCGACCAGCTCTCGACATGCTCAACCGTAGTTCCGGCTTTCGGCGTCGCCAGGGGCCCGAGCGTTTCCAGTTCGAGGAAGTCGGCGTTAGTGAACGTCTCGAACGACGCTCCCATGTCAGGGTAGCGCTTCCCCGGTTCCCCCTTGCAGCGCTTCAGGAAAAGATCCGTCCCAAGCAGGTATGCACCCCACGTGTTCGAGTTGAAGTGCCCGAGCTTTTGCGGCTGGCCCGTGTTTCTCGGATCCTGCCTCAGGATCATGTATTTCTTCGTGAACTTCCAGCGCGGGTCAGAGAGGTCGGTGAATGCCCACATGACGAGCGGGTTCGTTGGCGCCAGCGTCTCGGGATGCGTCCCGCGCGGCGGAAAGCCGGTGATGCCGTGACCGCCCTGCGCCATCATGGTCAGCACCCACGGAGCGAAGTCGAAGCCAGTGCGAGCCTTCACATTCGTGATGCGGTGGTGCACTTCCACGTTGGTGCCGGTTGCGGCGAGCCGGACGACCATCTGCTTCTGCAATCCCGTCTCGGGCTCGACATTGCCCGTCACCATCAGCGTCTCTCCTTTCACCTCCGCTTTTACTGCCGAGTTGTCGAGCGCATACGTGAGCCTGATGTCCTCGGGCGCGATCCACACTCGATGGCCGCCGCGGGCCACCCATGTCTTCTCACCGCTTTTCCCGAGCTGATCTTTGAACTCGGCGAACATATTCCGTCCGCCAACGAACCCGTAGCGAATGACGCGCGGCCCGACATCCGTCGTGACGATCAGCTCCACGGAGCCATTCGTGATTCGATAACAGTTCGGCCAGCCCCCATACACGGTCCTCTCGATCTTTACGGCAGCTTGTGCAGTCATAGTGATTGCGAACACCACTGCGAGAATACGAATCATCGCCGCCTATTGTATGTAAAGTGGTCCCACCCACGCGGCTCCACGTTGACCCCCGGCGGACCAGCGAGCACGTAACCGATGTCAATGCCTTCGAGGCCCGGCGGACCCGTGTACAACAGTTCGTAATCATCCCCGCCGTGCAGCGCCTGCTCGCGTGTCGCGCCCGGAGCCGCCGGGACATGTTCCACGTGACCGGCTACACGCGATGCCGTGCACAAACGCCGCAGGTCGGTGGAAAGCCCGTCGCTGATATCCATGCACGCCGTGGCGTGCCCGCGGAGGCGCTGGCCTTCGGCGACTCGCGGCCGCGGCACGGGCGGGACATGGTAGCCCCGGGCAGCGGCCGCCCCGAGCGGGCCCGAAACGTAGATCCGATCCCCCGGGCGCGCGCCGTCGCGGCGGATTGCCTGCCCTCGCGAGACCGCGCCGCAGACCACTACGTCGCACGCCAGCGTCTCGGCGCGCGCAAGGTCGCCACCGGCGATCGGAACCCCCCATTCGAGCAGGCCGGTATAAAAGCGGCGGATCGCCCCCTCGTCCGGACCGGCAATCGAGATGAGCGCAAACCGCGGCTTCGCGCCC
>DASSSG010000569.1:0-7654 GCA_035708545.1 Bryobacteraceae bacterium
CAGCACCAGTCATCAGACGGTATCGGCCGGCCGCTCGCGCCGCCGCGTCGCTCGCGCCGGAGGCTGAAGCCGGCGATTTCGCGCGGTGGCGATTTCGTTCTCCAGAGGCCACTATCGGCCGCTGCTCCAGCCGTAAAACCGCAGCGCCTCCTGAGAAGCGCGGCAAGCCATCTGATCCAGCCATCGCGGCCGGGCGTTTGCTTCCTGCTGTACTCGGCTGATACTTCGGCTGCGGTCCCGATGTTTCTGTCGCCCCAGTAGATTTGGCGCCATAGCAGCAGGGGGAAACGTCGTTCTGCAAATCTCGACAGTGAGCTCGGCTGCCGGACCTGCCGGCTCGAGCCGCGCTTCAGCAGGCCCGGAACGAGACTGCGATACAGTCGGACATTGATCACTGACGAGACGCCCTCTCCGACTTCGAAGCCTGAGCTGCCGGCGCTGGCGCCGGCTGTGCGACGCGTTCACCCGGCCTACTGGGTGGTTTCGCTGACGCTGGCTGCGGCACTGCTTTATTGGTCGCTGCGCGGGATCGAGTGGGCCCGGGTCGCCGCAATCCTGTCCACGGCCAGGTTGCCGTACGTGGCGCTCGCGATGGCCCTCACGTCGATCGCGATGTTCCTGCGGGCTGTGCGCTGGCGCGTCCTTCTGACGGCCAGGAAACGGGTTTCCGTATCGACGGCATTTTGGGCAACCGCGGCCGGATACTTCGGCAACAATTTCCTTCCGGCTCGTGCCGGTGAAATCGTTCGAACCATGATGGTCAGCTCGCGTTCCGCTCTCGGCCGCACCTTCGTTTTCACGACCGCGATGGCCGAACGCATGGTTGACGCCGTAGCACTCGTGATCATCAGCGCAGCGGTGCTCGCGGTGCTGCCGGAAAAGCCGGTCTGGCTCATTAAAGCCATGCGGGTCTTCGGTGTTGTCGGCGCCGTGGGCATAATCGGGATTATCGCGATTCCGAAGCTCGAGCGACTCTGGAAGTATTCGCTGGAACGCACGCCAATGCCCGATGTGGTGCGATCCCGTGTCAGCTACCTGCTCGACCAGGTGCTGCTTGGGATCCGCAGTTTTCACGATGTCGGGCGTGTCGCGGGTTTCGTTGCCCTTACGATCGTCATTTGGTTCATCGACGCGACCTTCACGGTGGTTGGCGGAAGGGCGCTCGGACTGGCGATCGACCTGCGAGTGGCGTTTCTGCTCATAGCCGGGCTCGGGCTCGGCAGCGCGCTTCCGTCCACTCCCGGCTACGTCGGCATTTACCAGTTTGTTGCGGTGACGGTCCTGGTTCCATTTGGTCTCAGCCGCACGGATGCGATTGCGTACATACTGTTTGCCCAGGCCCTGATGTACGTCGTTGTGAGTCTTTGGGGTGTCACCGCGCTGACGCGCTTTCGCCGTCCGGACGCAAAGGGTTAATTAATCCGCAGTGCGGCGCGATGCCTGCAGCGTCCCCGCGGCCGGCTATGGCGCGGCCGCGGTCACGATAGCCTGCACGAGACCGTGCACGCTTGCCTCGCGAGCTTCCGCGTCAACGCGAAGGCCATGCCTCCGTACAACCGCCGATGTCGCCGGCCCGATCGAAGCCACTCGCACGCCGTCAAGCGCGCCGGCCGGTGCGATGGCGATCACATTGTTCACTGTCGAGCCGCTCGTAAAGGTAATCCAGTCGGGTTTCCGCGACGAGCCAAAGATCTTCTGCGCCCGCGCGGCGGCGTCGTCCGGAATGATATTGCGATACGCGTCCACGATGTCCACGGTCGCGCCGAGCGCGCGCAGGGTTTCAGGGATCACCTCGCGCGCCTGCGATGCCCGCGGCAGCAATACGCGCGCGCCGCTCACAGCCACAGAGGCGAAGGCTGCGGCCACGCCCTCAGAAGATGCCTCGTCTGGCACCAGCTCGGGGATCACATGAACGGCCTCGAGCGCCGCGCGGGTCGCTGTGCCGATCGCGCAGACGCGGCCACGTATTCGGCGGATATCACGGAGCCGCTCCAGAAAGTAATCAACGGCATTCGTGCTCGTGAAGACGATCCAGTCGTACTCGCCCAGGCGCGCTATGGCAGCATCGAGACCTGAGTAGTCGTCCATCGGCCGTAGTTCAATGGCCGGGAGCTCCACGACCCGCGCGCCCAGGCGATGGAGTTCATCGCAGAGTTCGCCGGCCTGGCTGCGCGCCCGCGTTACGACTACGGTTGCGCCAAACAGCGGCAGCCGTTCGAACCACGAGAATCGTTCACGAAAGCGGACCACTTCGCCGATAAGCACGGTAGCCGGAGGCGTCAGCCCGTGGGCGTGGATGAGACGGGGAAGATCCTCGAGAGTTCCGGATACCGTCTGCTGGTCCGGGCGTGTGGCCCAGCGCACCGCGACCGCCGGCGTCAGCGGCGACCGCCCGGCCCGCAGGAGCTCGCCGACGATGTCGTCGATGTGCTCGATCCCCATGAAGACGACGAGTGTGTCGCTGCGCCCGACGATGCTCCAGTCGACCGCGTCGACGTTATGTCCCGGCACGAAGGTCAGGACTGAGGTGTAATCACGATGAGTCAACGGAATGCCCGAGTATGCCGCAATCCCAAGCGGCGCCGTGATGCCGGGGACGACTTCGAATGGAATGCCCGCTTCAGCCACAGCCTCCAGTTCCTCGCCGCCGCGGCCGAAGACGAAGGGGTCTCCGCCTTTAAGGCGCACGACAGTAAGGCCCCGGCGCGCACGCTCGATCATCATGGCGCAGATCTCCTGCTGAGTGTAGGCGTGGTCCGCTCGCTTCTTGCCGACGTAGAGCCGTTCGGCGGCAGGGGGAGCAAGGTCGAGTAGCTGCTCCGGTGCGAGGTGGTCGTACAAGACGGCGTCGGCGAGGCCGAGCACTCGTTTGCCTTTGATCGTAATGAGCTCAGGGTCTCCTGGCCCGCCGCCGACCAGGTAGATCTTGGTCATCGGGCTGCGCCGTAGACTTCAGCGAGGATCTCTCGCGCGCCGCTGCCAAGCAGTCGCTTGCCCAGTTCCGTGCCGAGCCGAGTCGCGTCTCGACTGCTGCCCTCGAGTTCGTCACGCACGATCCGCTTGCCGTCCTGCGATGCGACGACGGCCCGCAGGTGCATGCGGCCATTACCGACCGTCGCGTGCGCGCCCACCGGCACCTGGCACCCGCCGCCGAGTTGCGCAAGAACCGCACGTTCCGCCGTAATCGCGGCGTTCGTATCGGCGTGGTTGAGCCTCGCGCAGGCCTGCATCGCCGCGCCGGTATCCGCTCGCGTCTCAATCGCGAGTGCCCCCTGGCCCACCGCGGGACACATGATCTCGGGCGGGATTGGCTCCGCGATTCGCTCTTCCCAGCCGAGCCGCCGCAGGCCGGCAGCCGCCAGCACAATCGCGTCGTAAAGGCCCTCATCCAGTTTGCGCAGGCGCGTGTCGACGTTCCCACGCATGGGCTCAGGCGCGAGATCCGGCCGATAGGCGGACAACTGCGCGATCCGGCGAAGCGACCCCGTCCCGATTCGGGCGCCGTGTTTCAGCTCGCTCAGCTTAGCCCCGATAATCACGTCCCTCGGATCTTCTCGCGCGGGCGTCGCCGTGATCTGCAGGCCCGCGGGCAAAGCGGTTGGCATGTCTTTCAGACTATGCACCGCGAGATCGACGCGGCCGTCACGCAGCGCCTCCTCGATTTCCTTCGTGAACAGGCCCTTGTTGCCCACTTCCTTAAGCGGGCCGTGCTGGAAGCGATCGCCGCTGGTGGTAATGATCTCGATGCGACACTCGTACCCGAGCTCGCCGAGGCGGTCCTTCACCCAATTCGCCTGCCACAGCGCAAGCTTCGACCCACGCGATCCGATGGTCAGCAAGCCTGGCTCCTGCCGGGCCGGGCTGAAGCCGGCCGCCGGCCAAGAGCTGCTCCGCAGAGTCTGCCGTCTCTGCAGTGTCTTGACCACTTGCTGACGCGCGCGGCTCGGAATGGTCGTTTCTGAGCCGCGACGGTAAGGGAGCGGTTGTCAACAATAACGCGGGACACCAGACTAGTTCCTGTCCAGCTTGAAAATCCTGCGAATCAGGTCGATTACGGGCGAGCCCTCGGGCGCTCCAGCCTCGCGCCGCAGCTCGGCAATCGGGCCGTGGGCGATCTTGTTCACGATGCCGCGCGTCAGCGCCTCGATCGCTTCCTCCTGCTGCTCGGACAGCGCGCCCAGCTTTCCGCGAAGCCGTTCCAGCTCTCCCACTCGAACGCGCTCGAGCTGCTCCTGCAGAGTCGCGATCAGCGGGCCCGCCTGCCGCGCGCGCAGCCACGTCTCGAGGCGGTCCACTTCTTCGGCGACGATTTTGTCCGCCTCGGCAGCCTCGTCCAAGCGGCCGCGCAGATTGCGCTCCACGACCCTCTGCAGGTCGTCGATGTCATAGAGGAAGACGTTATCGAGCTCGTTGACCGCAGGCTCAATATTCCGCGGCACGGCGATGTCGATCAGGAACATCGGACGGTTCCGCCGCGCCCCGACGATACGGCGCATCTGATCCTTGCGCAGGAGATAAGTCGGCGCCCCGCTCGAGGTGATAACGATGTCGACTTCCGGCAGCCGATGATAGAACTCCTCATACGGCACGATGGTCCCATTCATCGCGCCGGCCAGCTCTTCAGCTCGCGACAGCGTGCGATTGGTCACCAGGACCTGTCCGACGCCCGACCGCGCCAGGTGCCGTGCTGCAAGCTCGCTCATTTTGCCCGCACCGATGAGCATCACCTTCCGGCTGGCGAGCGAGCCGAAGATTTCCCGCGCGAGCTCCACCGCTGCATAGCTCACCGAAACCGCGCTGGAACCGATCTCCGTTTCGGTGCGAACGCGCTTGGCGACACTGAATGCCCGCGTTATGACGTTATCGAGGAAGCCGTTGACGGTTCCTTCGGTCTTCGCGAGAGTATAGGCCGCCTTCAGCTGTCCGAGAATCTGCGGCTCGCCGACCACCATCGAGTCGAGGCTGGCTGCGACACGGAACAGGTGGCGGATCGCATCGCGGCCGAGGAAGCTGTACACGTACGGCCGTATGACGTGCGGTTCAAGTTCCCTTTGCCTCGCAAGAAACTCCTCGACACGCCCCTGAGGGTCCGCATCGTCACTCGCCGTCACCGCCACCTCGACGCGATTGCAGGTGGAAAGAATGACCCCTTCCTGCAGACCGGGAATGCGCTTCAGCTCCTGCAGCGCGGCGGGGAGCGACTGCTTGTCAAAGGCAAGTCGCTCACGGACCTCGACGGGCGCCGTCCTGTGATTGAGCCCGGTTATGCAGAGCTTCATTGCAGGTATTTCGAGCGCAGCCCCACGTGCGCCGCCCACGTCGCCGCCGAACAGAACAGGACAGTGAGGGCGAGAATCGCGGCCTTGCGGCCGCGCCAGCCCGCGCTCCAGCGCAGAAAAACCATCAGCAGATAAAACAGCCACGTGATGAACGAGATCGCGATTTTCGGGTCCGCCAGCCAGCGCGTGCCGAATTCGATGTAAGCCCACGTGCTGCCCGTGATCACGCCGAGCGTAATAAGCACGAAGCCCACGCCCATGGCCCGCGAGATCAGATCGTCCAGTGTCGCCAGCGGAGGCAGCCGCTCGAAGTAGCTTTCGGGTCGCTTGGCTTTCAGTTGCCGCTCCTGCAGCAGGTAAAAGAACGAGGCTACGGCCATGACGAGCATGGCGGCGTATCCAAGAAGCACCAGCACCACGTGCAGCGTCAGCCAGGCGCCACGGAGTACGGGGGTGCTCCAGCTCACGCCTTCTCCCTGCATCGCGCCTGCCAGCGTCATGACAAATATCAGCGGGAACAAAAACACGCTGAGGCTCTGAAACCGGTAGCGCCAGTAGATCAGCAGGAATGTAGCAGAGATCACGAAGGCGCACAACGAGACGGTTTCCGCGAAATTGTTTGCGGGAAAATGACGAAGCCGCACGGCCGTCTCCACCAGCGAGACCATGTGCAGGACCGTCGCAAGGCAGAAGATGCCGAGGACGGGCTTGAAGATGTCAGTCCGCTTGCGGAGAATGGTGTAGGCCGTGTGAAACAGACCTGCGGAATACAGCGCCGCCGCGGCGCGAAGCCACAGGACTTCGGTTGCCTCCATTTGTTCTCAGCCTAGCATGAAACGCTAAGTTGCTGTAAAATTGCGGACTTACCGGCTCCTGTTGCGGCCGGCGACTACACTGTTGTTATGACTGTCCACGTCGAGGGTGTTACGCTGCACCTGGCGCATCCGGACGAGATCAACGTCCGCTGGGTCGGGCAGGACGAGGTCATGCGCCAGCTGCTCGCGGCCTGGATGGTGATCGACGATTCCGACCTGCCGATGAACCCACGGCTGCTCGGCAAACCTGGGGTAGGCAAAACGACGCTGGCATACGCCGCGGGCAGGCAGATCGGCCGCGAGGTCTACATTCTTCAGGCTACCGTCGACACGCGGCCCGAGGACCTGATCATCACACCCGTGATAGAAGGCGAGGGCCAGCTGCGCTACGTCGCCTCGCCGCTCGTAACGGCGATGATTCGCGGCGGGGTTTGCATTCTCGACGAAGGCAATCGCATGAGCGAGAAGAGCTGGGCCAGCCTCGCGCCGCTGCTCGATACGCGGCGCTACGTCGAATCGATCGTTGCGGGAATCAAGATCAAGGCACACCGGAACTTCCGGATCGTCGCCACGATGAACGACGATGCATCGACATTTGATCTGCCGGAGTATATCCACTCGCGCCTGCAGCCGCAAATCACGCTCGATTTCCCGGAGCGGGAAGAGGAGCTGATGATCCTCCGCGAGAACCTGCCTTTTGCCGACGACCAGCTTCTGCAGTATGTAACTGACTTCCTGCAACTGGCGCACGCAGCCGATGAGCGCTACACGGTTCGCGATGGGATTAACATCGCGCGCTTCACGCTGAAGCTGCGGGCCGAAGAAGCGGTCCCGCACCAGCGCGCACTGGACACGGCGATCCAGCAGACGCTGGGAGATGAAGCCCTCCGCTATGCGCGCGTACTCTGACAACTGGCGCTGGTTTCCCGCGGTTCCCGGGCGGCTCGAGTTCACCATCGAGCTCCGCCGGCTGCTGCTGCGCGAACGCCCGAGGGTAGTCGCCGTCGAGCTGCCCGCCTCTCTCGAGCCGCACTACGTCCGCGCGGTCCACAGGCTGCCGCAAATCACCGTTCTGGTTGCCCCCGATCCCGACGATGAGGAGCGCGGCGTTTACATCCCGGTCGAACCTGCAGACCCGTTCACCGAAGCCGTGCGCACCGCGCTGGAGATCGAGGCCGAGCTGGTGTTCATGGAACCGGATCTCGGGTCGAAGCCGCACGTACCGGCTCGTTACCCCGACCCGTACGCGGTTCGCACGCTCGGCTATGACAAGTACGTCGAGGCATACCTCCGCCGGTCCGCGCCGACCGTGCCCGAAATCCAGATCCGCGCTGCGGGAATCGCCTGGAAGCTGCAGGGCGCCGATTCATCCGCGCACACCTGCGTGGTGCTCTCGCTAAACCTGCTCGAACCGGTGCTCGAGGCGATGCGCGTGCCGCAGGACGAGCCGCCCGCGCTGGCGCAGAGACGCGAGATCGAGCTGATCCATCCTCACCCGGACTGCCTGGCCGAGATCCTGATCGAGTATCCATGGCTGCAGCATCTATATGAGGAGTGGCG
>DASSSG010000570.1:0-2776 GCA_035708545.1 Bryobacteraceae bacterium
GTCGCACACGATCCGATGCAGCGGATCGGGCGAATCCGTATAGTGTTCCGGCAGTTGATCGGGGTGGTTGACAAGGTGCTGGAACAGCGCGGCAACGCGCTGGCGCACAACGTGACGCTCCGCGACGAGCACGTCGGAGAAGTAGAGCCGACGCCTCAGGAAGGCCTTCAACGACTGCGCGGTTTCGTACGAATCGGGCGTGAAACGCGCCAGCCGCGGCGCCCGGCGTACGTCAGCAGGACTATCGACAGACGCATCGGCTGCGGCGTGAAGCGTGCCCTCGAGTAATCCCGTCACGAGGTGATCGAGCAGCGCTCGCAGCACCTCGGAGAAGCGGATGCGCTCCGTTGCTCCGGCGAACTGCGTATCCACCGCCTCGGCCAGCGCGGCGAAACGGGGAACCTCAGCAACGATGTTGTCGAAAGTGAAGAACCCGGCGGCGTAGCCGTCATCGAGATCGGCGGCGCTGTATGCCACCTCGTCGGCGGGATCGATCAGCTGCGCTTCGAGCGGGGGCCGCATGCCCGGCAGATACTCGTCGAGCGCGGGGATCTCACCCGGCTCGAAGTCGCGGGAGTGCTTCGCCATGCCCTCCCGCAGCTCGAACGTGAGGTTCAGGCCGGGGAAGCACGCGTATCGCTGTTCGAATGTCTCGACAATGCGCAGCGAATGCAGGTTGTGATCGAAGCGATCGCTGAATGCCTGCATCTGGCGATCGAGCTCTTCCTCGCCCGCGTGCGCGAATGGAGGGTGCCCGATATCGTGCGCGAGCGCGAGCGCCTCGGTCAGATCCTCGTCCAGTCCGAGCACACTCGCGAGCGTACGAGAGATCTGCGCAACTTCGATCGTGTGCGTCAGCCGGTTGCGAAAGTGATCCGAGTACCCGGCGGTGAAGACCTGGGTTTTGTCTTCCAGACGGCGGAACGCGCGCGCGTGGACAATACGGTCACGGTCCCGCTGGAAGTCGTTGCGATACGTGTGCGGAAGCTCCGGATAGCGCCGGCCCCGGCTCTGGGCGACGCTGAACCGGAGCTGTCGGAGCGGAGCGCGGTCCAAGACAGCTATCGGGAGGGCATCTCCGCTAGCGCGGTGAGCGCGACGCGGCTGACGGCTCCGCTCTGAGTACGGAGCGGTTCGAGCAGCTTGCGAGCTTCTTCCGGTTTCGTCGAAGTGAGCACTCGGGCAAGCGCGATCGTGGCTTGTTCCTTCGAGACCATCACTGTCGGCTTATTCATCAGCTCGCGAAGCAAACGCTCGGCATCCTGCCTGCGGCCGGTCGCGTTGTACAGCTCAGCAAGCGAGAGCTTCGCCTGGGACGCGTACGGCGCGCTTCCATCGTCGATGGCCTGCTTGAAGTACTTCTCCGCGTCGTTCAGGTTCCCGCGATCGGCGTAAACCGTGGCGAGGTAAAACGCACCGATGGCACCTTCATCGGTGCCGTGATACTTCGCAAGAAACTCCTTCCAGGTCTTCTCCTGGGCTGCGGACCGCTCGGCTTCGGTCGAGTACGAGGCGAAGAACTCATTGCCCGGCTTGCCGACCTGTGCGTTCTGGATTCGCAAAGCATCACGGAGCGCCGCCTGCCGGACAGAGTGCTGGTAATTGCGGAAAAAGTAGTAACCCGCGCCAATGACGATTACAGCAAGGACAATGAGGCCGTATCGTGTGAGCTGCGTGCGGTGCTCGGCCGCGTATTCGACCGTGTGACCAACCTGTTCGACAAACTTATCGTGCTTCAGCTCTTTGCGGTGCGTTCGATCCACGGAAAAGTACCTCGGAGATTCTGAAAGGGTGGAAGCCCCTATGGTAGCAGGCGTCACGGCCCGGCTGCGCGCAAAGCGGCCAGAATGGCGACTGTGAACACCAGGTTCGCGGCGACGAGCAGTATTCCCGTTATTCGTTCCTGGCGGCGCAGCCACCACATCCAGAGCCCGGTAGCACCAAGGCCGACAAGGCTGAGCGAAACAATGGTCACTGCCAGGCCCCAGATGTTCAGGGGAATGTAGTCGTGGTACAGACCGGCCGCGTGATGCAGCCGGTTCATCATCCCCAGTGCACCCGCGGTGCTGGTCTTGATTCGCGCCGTGTTGCTGGCTCGGTCTGTCGAGATCTCGTGCACTTTGCCGGGCACGACGATCCTGAACGTCAGGGTACCAGGCGTTGCCTTAATCTGGCTGAGCTCGCCGCGGATACCCTTCGCCGTCAGGTTTCGAGCGAGCTGGCGCGCGTCAAGACCCTGCGGGATATCGACGTGGCGCTCCTCGACGGCTGGTTTGATGCTGAACCATTTCGAATGCGCCATCTGGACGGCGCTGACGACGTACATCAGGAGGAACGGCAGCGACAGGGCGCCGCAGATCAGGTGGATGGTGCGCAGCGTCTTGTACATGGCTCAGCGAAACCACCGCCAGAGCATCGCGAGCGCAGCCGAGCCGGCGAGGAGCCCGGCCCATGCAAATGCGAACCGGGGGCGTGTTGCCAGCCAGAGGTACGCGTCGGTCGCGCAGAACCAGAGCAGCGCCCACATCGCGACCTCGTTCCAGATGGCCCACACGCGGATCAGGCCCGGCGCATTGCGGTCGCCGAGTGTGGCCGCGTGTATGTCCTCGAGGAAAAGCCACGTGCTGTTGCGAATGTGCTCGATTCGAAGCTGGTTTTGCTCTTCGAGGACAACGACTCGATAGATGCCGTTGATGTTGTAGAAGTCGAGAAGCAGATGATTGTCGGGAGTGCGGCGAAGAAACCAGTCCGGCATGGGACGGGTCATCGGCAGTTT